>JBKJRG010000364.1:0-6506 GCA_046594805.1 Opitutaceae bacterium
CCTCGGCCTCCTCGCCAAGAATCTCACCGGTTACCAGAATCTGCTCAAGCTCGTCTCGGACGCGCACCTCCGCGGCTTCTACTACAAGCCGCGCACCGATCTGGAAACGCTGGCGAAGCATGCGAACGGCCTGATTGGGTTTACCGGCTGCCTCGCGTCGCTGGTCCCGCAGCACCTGCTTCATGATCGCCTCGAGGACGCGCGCCGGGCCTGCGGTCGATTCGTCGAGATTTTCGGGCGCGAAAACTACTTCGTCGAGATCCAGGATCACGGCATCCCCGAGCAGAAGAAAATCATCCCGGGCCTCCTGCAGCTCGCGGAGGAATTTAATCTCAAGGTCATTTGCACAAACGACGTTCACTACGTGCGCAACGTCGACGCGGGCCCCCACGACGCGATGCTGTGCATCCAGACGGGCGCGAAAATCGAGGAGGAAAAGCGAATGCGCTTCAGTGGGCGGGAATTCTACCTCAAGTCCCGCGACGAGATGGAGCGGCTTTTCATGGAGGTGCCCGAGTCGGTGCTGAACACCCAGCTCGTCGCGGAAATGTGCGAGCTCGACATTCCCTTTCCCAAGGGCAGCGAACGCTATCCGAAGTATCCCCTGCCGCCCGAGGTCAAGACCGACCGCAGCGGCTACCTGCGCGACCTGTGCATCGGCGGCCTGCAGAAGCGCTACGGCGTCGATTACCACGCACCGGAAAAATTCGCCGATCCGGCGCTGGCCAAGACGCTGGTGGAGCGGCTCGATTTCGAACTCTCGGTCATCGGGAAGACCGGCTTCGTCGATTACTTCCTCGTCGTCTGGGATTTCATCGACTGGGCGCGCAAGCATGACATCCCGGTCGGGCCCGGCCGCGGTTCTGGCGCCGGCTGCATCGTCGCCTACCTGCTCTGGATCACCAATCTCGACCCGCTCCGGTTCAAGCTGCTCTTCGAGCGCTTTCTCAATCCCGAACGCGTCTCCCCGCCGGACTTCGACATTGACTTTTGCATGCGCCGCCGCGGCGAGGTGATCGATTATGTCCGCCAGAAATACGGGAACGACTGTGTCGCCAACATCATCACCTATGGCACGCTCGGCGCGAAGATGGTGATTCGCGACGTCTCGCGCGTGCACAACCTCGCGTACGGCGACGCGGATCGCCTCGCCAAGATGATCCCGGACGAGCTCAACATCACGCTCGAGTCCGCGGTCGCGAAGTCCGCCGAGCTGCGCGACGAGGTGACCAAGAACCCCATCGCCAAGAAAATCTACGATCAGGCGCTGGTCCTCGAGGGCATGGTGCGCAACACCGGCAAACATGCTGCCGGCATCATCATCACCGATCGGCCGCTGGAAGAATTCGTTCCGCTTACGCTGCAGGAAGGCGATGTGACCGTGCAGTACGACATGAATGCCGTGTCGAAGCTGGGCCTGTTGAAGATGGATTTCCTCGGGCTTAAAACCCTCACCGTGATCGCGGACGCGGTGGACAACATCCGCCGCACCGCCCTGCCCGGCTTTGATCTCGAGGCGGTCGGATTCGAGGACCCGAAGACCTACGCGCTGCTCAACACCGGCCGGACCACCGGCGTGTTCCAGCTCGAGTCAGGCGGCATGCAAAATCTCTGCCGCCAGATCAACCTGGCCACGATCGACGAGATCGTCGCGTTGATCGCGCTGTACCGGCCGGGCCCGATGGAGTGGATTCCCGACTACATCCGCGGGAAAAAAGATCCCTCCACCGTGACGTTTCCCCACCCGCTCCTGGAGGACGTCTGCCGCGAGACCTATGGCGTGATGGTCTACCAGGAACAGGTGATGGAGGCGGCGAAGATCATCGCGGGCTATTCGCTCGGCGGCGCCGACATGCTGCGCCGCGCGATGGGCAAGAAGGACGCCGAGGCGATGGCGAAGGAGCGCGCGAAATTCGTCGAGGGCGCGCAGCGGCTCCACGCCATCAACGAGAAAGTCGCCAACTCCATCTTCGACATCCTCAACAAATTTGCCGGGTACGGTTTCAACAAGTCGCACTCCGCGGCCTATGCCGTCCTCAGTTACCAGACGGGCTACCTCAAGGCCAACTACCCGGTGCAGTTCATGGCGGCGATGCTCAGCTCCGAGCTCGGCAACTCGGAAAAAGTCTCCCACTTC
Source organism: Opitutaceae bacterium (assembly GCA_046594805.1). Lineage (GTDB taxonomy): Bacteria > Verrucomicrobiota > Verrucomicrobiia > Opitutales > Opitutaceae > ER46. The sequence goes on from JBKJRG010000364.1 coordinate 2,138, forward strand.
GTCGCCGAGTGCGAGGCCATGGGCTTGAAGGTCCTCGGGCCGGATGTGAACGAGTCACGGGAAATGTTCACGCCGGTGATCCGTCGTGTAGGGGCGTCGCTTGACGACGCCCGGGCGCCGGCAAGCGGCGCCCCTACCACGGCGACCCAAGCCGCGATCCGGTTCGGGCTGGCGGGCGTCAAGGGCGTGGGCGAGCTCGCCGCGCAAAAAATCATCGAGGAACGCGAGAAGAACGGACCGTTCACCGACTTCGCCGAGTTCGTGCAGCGGGTCGACGGTCGCGCCATCAACAAGCGCGTGCTCGAGCATCTCGCGAAAACCGGCGCGTTCGATTTCAGCGGCGCCTCCCGCAAGGTCCTGGTCGAGGGCATCGACGCCGCGCTCGCCGGCGCGGCCGCCCAGGCCCGCGACAAGGCCGCCGGGCAGCACAGCTTCCTCGACATGCTGGCCGAGGAAGCGGCACCCAAGGCCAATGGCGCCAGTCCGGCCACGACCCACGCCGCACGGGTCTTGCTCGCCGTGGCCGAGGGCGAGGCGGACTACACCGCCGCGGAGCGACTCGCCTTCGAGAAGGAACTGCTGGGCTTCTATGTCTCGGGTCACCCGATGAACCAGTACGCGGGGCTCGCGGAGGCCATCGATACGTTTGCGTTGGAAGAGATGCTCCTGCAGGGCGACCGCACCGAATTCCGGCTCTGCGGAATCGCCAGCAACCTGGTGAAAAAACTTTCGAAGAAGGACAACCGGCCGTGGGTCGCTTTCACGCTCGCGACCAAAAAGGCGTCGCTGCCGTTGAACATGTTTGCCGACGCCTACGCGAACCACGGCACCGCCCTCGCCGAGAACGCACTCGTGCTCGTGCAGGGCAACATCATGGTCAACCAGGAAGGGCCGCGCATCAACGTGAAGGAATGCTACCCGCTCGACGCCCAGATCGCCGGCCTCGTCAAGAAGGTCACGTGGCTGCTCCACCCCCGGCACCCCGACCTCCTTGTTTTTCTCCGCCTGTTGCGCGAAACCTTGAACCGGCAGGTCGGCGAAACCCGAATGGAATTCGCGTTCGTTTTCAACGACCGCTGCGCGCCCGTCGCCGAGGCGAGCCAGGCCCTCTCCTGGAAACTGAACGCCGCCACCTTCCAGGATCTGCGCGCCCATCCCGCCGTCGCCGGAGTCCAAATCGAAACCCGGCGCCTCGAATTGAAACAGGACCGCCGCTGGGCGAAACGCGGCTGAAGCCGCGTTTCAGTTTGGGGTTTGGAGTTTGGGGTTTCTAGTTCCCAACTCCAAACCCCAAACGCCAAACTCCGAACTCTTTCATGCCCGACTCCGCCACACTCAATCATGCCGCGCAAGTGCTCTCGGGCGTGTCCGCCGACCAACGCGCCGACACGGCGCTGCGCTTTTATTTCGAAAGCCATCGCTACCTCCAGCCGCCGGCCAAGCGGGTGATCAGCCACTGCGTCTTTCTCTACTTCCGCTGGCTGGCCTGGCTCGACCCGAAGGCTTCGCCGCAGAAACGGCTCGAGCAGGCGGTCGCAATGCACGAGCGCTTCACCAAGGATCCGAAATCGGTCAAGCCCGAGGCTCTCGCCGCACTCGCGGTCCCCGCGTGGATCCACCCGGAGCTGGATCTTCCGGCCTCCTCGTCCGACGGCAGCCCGGCGCCGGCGGCGTATTTTCGCCAGCTCCAGCGCGACCCGGCGTTGTGGTTGCGCGCCCGGCCCGGCACCGCGGCGGCGCTGGCCAAGTCGCTCTTTGCCGCCGAACTCACCGAGCGCGCGCCCGATGCCGTGCGCTTCACCGGCCTCCAGGACCTGTTCCGCACGGAGCAATTCAAGTCCGGAGAATTTGAAATTCAGGACCTCGCCTCGCAGCTCGTCGGCCAGGCCTGCGCGCCGCAGCCCGGCGAAACCTGGTGGGACACCTGCGCCGGCGAAGGCGGGAAAACACTGCACCTCGCGGATCTCATGCAGAACAAGGGTGTCGTCTGGTGCACCGACCGTCACGCCCGCCGGCTCGACACGCTCAAGCGCCGCGCGGCGCGGGCGAAGCTCTTCAACTATCGCGCCGCGCTCTGGGATGGCTCGGCCCGGCTGCCCACCAAGGCGAAGTTCGACGGCATTCTGGTCGACGCGCCCTGCAGCGGCGTCGGCACCTGGCAGCGCAATCCGCACGCGCGCTGGACCACCACGCCCGCCGACGTCCGCGAACTCGCGGTGGTGCAGCTCGCGCTCCTCAACCAGGTGGCCGGTTCGCTCAAGACCGGCGGCCGGTTGATCTATTCCGTCTGCACCCTGACGCGTGGCGAAACGACGGCCGTGGCCGACGCATTTGGCCTCGCCCACCCCGAGCTCGAACCGCTTCCGCTGTTCCAGCAAACGACGCCGGATGCCGCGCAGGTCTTCCTGTGGCCGCACGAGATTAACGCCAACGGGATGTTTATCGCGGGATGGCGCCGCAAAGCTTGAAGGCCTCGCCCACGCGGGCCCGCGCCGGCGTGGCGGCCACCCTGAAAAAAATCTCCGCTGCGCAGGTGCGGGCCGACTTCAACGATCTCCAGGCGGTCGTCTATTACACGCGCGCCGCCCATGAGCTCGGGCTATGGAAATCGGAAGCGATCCTGATCGAGCGCTTTTTTCCCGACCACGACGTCTCGTTGCTCGAGGCGGGTTGCGGGGCCGGGCGGGTGACCCTCGGTCTCTGGGCTCTCGGCTACCGCCGACTCACCGCCTTCGATTTCGCGCAGGAACTGATCGATCAGGCCATCAGCCTCGCCGCCGAACGCGGCGCGGACGGAATCCGTTTCCTGCCCGCCGACGCCACCCGGCTCCCCACGGATATTTGTCATCCATTGGATGACAAACCCGCCCGGGCCACCTCCCGGAAGGATCCGGGCGATTGTCATCCAATGGATGACAATCGATACGGCGGCGTGCTGTTCATGTTCAATGGGCTGATGCAGATTCCGGGGCGCGCCCAGCGGCGCAAGGCGATGGGGGAGCTGCGCCGGGTCTGCGCCCCGGGCGCGCCGTTTCTATTCACGACGCATGATCGCGATCACTCGTCCAACGAACGGGCCCGCTGGCGGCTGGAAGCGCGGCGCTGGGCCAGCGGCAAGCAGGACCCGCGGTTGATCGAATTCGGCGATCATTATTTCGAAGACGAGGCGGGACGCACCTTCATGCACCTGCCCAATCGCACGGAAATCCTGGAGGACCTGGCTGCCACTGGTTGGACGCCCACCTACGACGCGTTGCGCAGCGAAGTGGCCCGGGAGTCGCGCGCCGTGCGGGATTTTTCGGATCAGTGCCGGTTCTGGGTGGCGGTGCGGTCGTAGACGGCAGGCGGGACGCCTGCGCTACGTGGGGCCGCAGCGCCCTCGCCGCACGACATGGATTGATTGTAGGCCAGGTCGGCGACCTGGCTTCGTGAAGGCTCCCATAAAAAAAGCCGCCAGCGAGCTGGCCTACAACCGGGCGCGGGCCGCTACTCCGGCAGCTTGAACCCCGCGACCTGCGTCTTCAGCTCGTGCAGAAACGCGGCGGCGCCGGCCCCGTTCACGACCCGGTGATCGAAGCTCATGGAGAGCGTCACCACCTCGACGGGAAATACCACGCCCTCTTCGCTCACCATCTCCTGATGGGCCTTGCCGACAAACACCGTCGCCATCGCCGGTGGCACGACGATCGGAATCGCCGTTTCCACGCCGAACGCACCGAGGCTGGTGATGTTGACCGGTGCCTGCACATCCTCGATCCGGCCGCCGCGAACTTCCACCACCGCACGCGCATAGGAGTCCGCGAACGCCTTCCAGTCGAGCTCGCCGGCATTGTGGATCACCGCCGTGCCGAGCCGATCGCCCTCGAGTGACACGGCCACTCCGAGGTCGAACACGTCGCGTTCCACAATGCTCCCGTCCTTCAGCACCAGCCGGCGAAAGGGAGCGTGCCTGCCCATCGCACGGGCGGCGCACCACGAAATCATCAACGAGGGCGAGTAGTCGTGCTTCGCTTTTTTCGCCACTTCACGTGCGGCGCGGATTCCGCTCCAGGGAGCGTTGAGCTGCAGATTGGCCGGCACTACGACCCCGAGCCGGCGCGTGATGGCGGGAGACAATGCGGGCGGTACAATTTTGCCTGGTACCGCCTGCCGCGGCGGTTCGAAACGCGGCGCCTGCTGCAATTGCTGGAGCCCCGGATTCGCCAGCGGCACGACCGTGGCAGACGGCGCGACCGGCATCAATTTGGCTTCTGCCGTGACCAGACCAATCTCGCGCCCCAGATCGATCACGTCGTCCACGGCACAACGCCACTCCTTGAATGTTCCCGCGACGGAAGATTCGACGGGGTAAACGGCCTTGTCGGTTTCC
>JBKJRG010000543.1:0-3329 GCA_046594805.1 Opitutaceae bacterium
CGGCGCAAAGTCCATCCCAGGGAAGCACCGGCACATCGAGAACCTCGATTTCTACGAAAAGCTCGTGCAGGTCGATCAAGAGCCGATTGGCCGCAGCCCGCGCTCCAACCCCGCCACCTACGTCGACTTGATGCCGCTGCTGCGCGATCTCTATGCGCAGGTGCCGCTGGCCAAGGTGCGGGGTTACAAGTCGAGCCGTTTCTCGTTCAACGTCCGGGGCGGTCGCTGCGAGCGCTGCCAGGGCGATGGCGCGATCAAGCTCGACATGCAGTTCATGCCCGACGCCTATGCCCCGTGCCCGGGCTGCGGCGGGCGTCGCTTCAACCGCGAGACCCTGGAAATTCTTTTCCACGGGAAATCAATCGCCGATGTGCTCGACTTGACCGTGCGCGACGCGATCGGACTCTTCCGCAACATTCCGCGCGTGATGGACAAGCTCGCGACGCTCGACGCCGTCGGGCTCGGCTATCTCACGCTCGGCCAGTCAGCGACGACGCTTTCCGGCGGCGAAGCGCAGCGGATCAAGCTCTCGCTCGAGTTGAGCAAGCGCCAGCAGGGTTCGACCCTCTACATCCTCGACGAGCCGACCACTGGCCTCCACTGGACCGACATTCAGAAACTGATGGATCTGCTCTTCAAGCTGCGCGACCAGGGCAACACGGTGATCGTGATCGAGCACAACCTGGACGTGATCAATCTCGCCGACTGGCTGATCGACCTCGGCCCGGGCGGCGGCCGCGAAGGCGGCGAACTGCTCTTCGCGGGCACGCGAAAAGCGATCGAAGCCGAGCCGCGCTCGCTCACCGGCCGGGCCTTGAAGCGCTGGAGCGCCGCGGCGAAGTCGTAGCGGCCGGCGTCCCGGTCTGCCGTGGTTTGCTCGCGGCTGCGGCTATCACGCGGTGAACGCTGGTGCGATAGGCGAAGAGATCCGTCGACTTCCCGTCGGTTCGTAGTCCCGCCTTCAGGCGGAAGGATTCCTGGGTTTTTATAAGTAAACTCGCCTCGGTACGGTGCGACCCCAGACTGCGCCGCCAACCGTGCTCACTTCAGAAACCAAGCGCCGCATCAACGCCTGTCGCGACATCCTCGTCGGCAAACTGCCCCAGCCGGCCCAGCAGGTCGAACTCATCACCCTCGCGCTCATCTACAAGTTCATGGACGACCTCGACGAGGAGTCCTTGGCGATGGGCGGCAAGCGCTCCTTCTTCACCGGCGTTCTGGGCAAATACCGCTGGCGCGCCCTCCTGCCGCAGACCGTCTCCGCCGACGAGCGCGTCGCACTGTTCTCCGCCGGCCTCGAAGCCATCGGCAACCCGAAAACCGGCGCGCATCTCCCGGCGCTCTTCCGCGACATTTTCCGCAATGCCTTCCTCAAGTTCCGCGACGGCCGCATCCTCACGCTCTTCCTCACCCAGGTTAACGGCTTTGCCTATTCCCACAGCGAGGAGCTGGGCAACGCCTTCGAATTTCTCCTCCAGAGCAGCGGCGCCCAGGGTGAAAACGGCCAGTTCCGCACGCCCCGCCACATCATCGACTGGATCGTCGCCTGCCTCGACCCCAAGCCGACCGACAAAATTCTCGACCCCGCCTGCGGCACCGGCGGCTTCCTCGTTTCCTCCTACCGGCACATCCTCGCCAAAGCCACCTCGCCTGGCTCCACGGTTGCTGGCGACCGCCTGGGCCACGAGGAGCGCCAGCGGCTCTACGCCAACTTCACCGGCTACGATGTCGACGACCACATGGTGCAGCTCAGCAAGGTGAACCTCTTTCTCCACCAGTTCCCGAGCCCCGCGATCCACATCTACGACACGCTCAGTAACGACGCCCGCTGGTCCGAGAAGGCCGACCTCATCCTCGCCAACCCGCCGTTCATGACGCCAAAGGGCGGCGTCACCCCGCACACCAAGTTCCGCATCCCCGCCAAGAAGGCCGAGGTGCTCTTCACCGACTACATCGCCGAGCACCTCACGCCCGAGGGCCGCGCCGGCATCATCGTGCCCAACGGCATCGTCGCCACCACGCAGAACGCGTATGTGAAACTCCGCCGCTTCCTCGTCGAGGACAGCCTCGTCGCCGTCGTGAGCCTGCCCGCCGGCGTCTTCAAGCCTTACTCCGGGGTCAAGACGAGCGTCCTGCTTCTCGACAAAGCGCTTTCCCGCCGGACCGATAAAATTCTCTTTCTCAAAATAACCGCTGACGGTTTTGACCTCGGAGACCAGCGCCGTGAAATTGAAGCCAACGATCTACCCGATGCAGAGCGATTGGTGAAGACTTGGTTCAAAGGCAAATTCACTACCGACTTCGCAAGCCCGGTGGCGTGGAAGTTCGTTGATAAGTCCGAGCTGCTCGACCATCGAGCCTGCAGTTTACAGCCGGAAGTTTTTTTCGGAGAACTAGCCACTCCCTCAGATGTTCCTACGGTCCGGCTTGGCGAAGTCTGCTCTGTGATTTCGGGCCAACATATCGACAGCGAAGACTACAACACAGACGGTCGTGGAATAGGCTATTTGACGGGACCATCGGATTTTGGGCCGACTCACCCGATCATCTCAAAATGGACCGAGAAGCCAAAGGTGATAGCGAAAGGCGGCGACGTGTTACTCACGGTGAAGGGCTCCGGAGTGGGCTCGGTCAACGTGCTCCCATCAGGGGAAGTAGCGATCAGTCGTCAGCTCATGGCGATCAGAGCGAGAGACGTCGAACCTCGCTACGTCCATGCGCTGTTACGCCAACAAAAGGATTATTTCGCGACGCAGGCGGGTGGAGCTGCAATTCCAGGCATTACGCGCGATCACGTCTTGGACTTTGAAATGCCAGTGCCCCCGCTGGAGGAACAGCGGCGGATCGTGGCGGAGATCGAGGGCTACCAGCAGGTCATCGACGGCGCCCGCCAAATCCTCGCCGCTTACCATCCGCGCATCGAAATAGATTCCGAATGGGAGATCACCAAGCTTGGCGAAGTCGTCGAAACGATCACGCCGCCCAAGAAAATTTTGGCTACGGATTTCAAACCAGATGGCTACTTTCCCGTCATTGACCAGTCGCAAGACGCGATCGCGGGTCGAACCAACGACGAGAGCACCTTGATTGATGGTTCAAGCGGTCTCGTGATTTTCGGTGATCACACGTGCGCCGTAAAGTTTGTCACCGAACGATTCGCCCAGGGTGCGGACGGAATCAAAATTATCCGCCCAAATCTCGAATTGCTGCCAAAGTTCCTATTCTACTTCTTGCTCGCGCATCCAATCGAGCAGGAGGGCTACAAACGGCACTTCAGCAAATTCAAGGAAACAGAAGTCCCCCTGCCCCCGCTACCCGAGCAGGAGCGG
>JBKJRG010000781.1:0-4480 GCA_046594805.1 Opitutaceae bacterium
GCGGCCGTGACAGGGTGCTGGCAAGGTTCTGCACGATGCGGCGAGGAGTTCCGGTCGTGCCCGAAGTGTGGAGCTCAAGCGATGCGCGCACGCGGGCGGCGTCGATGATCCGGGCGATTTCATCAACCAAGGCGGGCTGGTGGCCGGACAGAATCAACTTCACTGGTTGGAGTGCGCGACAAAGAGCGCGGCCAGTTTCTGGATCGTGTCAATCTCACCCCACCTGACACGGTCCTCGTCGATCTTCATTCCGGCCCACTGCTCGCCAGCGAGCATGATCGTCGCGTAGTCGAGGCTGTCGAGTCCGAGATCGGCGATGATGCGATCGGTCGGGCGCACGGCGGCGGCCTGAACGCGGCCGAACGTGCATTCCTCAACAGATCGCGCCAGATGCGCGATGATCTCTGCTTCGGTTTTCATGGCGCGGGAGAATGCGCGGCGAGGAACTCGCGCTCCAAAACTTCGAGACGCTCGCGATTACGGGTGCCAATCCGGCGGGCGGGCTGGCCCGTCACGATCAAAAACTCCGGGATATTCTTGTTCACCAGGCTTAGAGCTCCGACGGCCGCACCACGACCGAGGAGGCACCCAGGCATGATCACACTGCCGCATCCGACGACGACGTGCTCCCCGAGCACGACCTTGCCATACTGCATCTTCTTGAACCGCTCCGGAATTGTCGGATTGGTGAGGTATCCTTCGGAAAAATCGTCTGCGGCGGTGAAGATCGAGACGCGATTCGACAGGCCGGCGAAGCTGCCGATTTCAACGCCCTGGCTGCCGAAGATAGTGACGCCGGCAGCGAGATGGACGTTATCGCCGATGGACACCGGTGCGTCAGCGGAGAGGATGCAGAAGCAGTCGATCCGGACATTCGAACCGATGCGGATGCGGTTGGGTCCGAAAAACCGCACCGAGCGGTCGACGCGCACGTTTACACCGCAGGCGATGCCCAGAGCCCGCAATTCGTCAGGATCGTAGTTCATGGTCAAAGTGGGCGGAGACCCCCTTCCGCGAATGGCTGATGATCGTAGAGACTGGCGTCGCCAGCCGCGGGTTATTCCGCCGCCGGTGGCGCCGCGTCGCGGCGCGGGGCGACGGCGAAGAGCATCGTTTCCTCGGCGTGCAGGGTGAAATGGCGGAGGTAAAACCGGTAGCCGAGCGACAGCGAGTCCAGATACCTCGGCACCTCGAAAAAATCCTCCAGTCGGTGATAGACCGCAATGCTCAGCTTCGGGGCGAATCGCCGCAGTGTTCGTACAGCGCCCCGGAGTGCGGGAAGCTCGGCGCCCTCGATGTCCATCTTGATAAAGTCGAGCCGCGGCAATTGTTCGCGGGCGACAAGGTCGTCGATCGAGAGGGTCTGCGCCGTGTCCGGGGCGTTCTTTCGGTCTGCGTCCACGCGCGTGCCGGGCCCGTTTTGCTCGTAGCCGACCGCCACGCCGGACTCGTTCCAGAGCGCATTTTCGACGAGGCGGATGCGGGCGTCCAACGCGGGATTGAGCCGTCGATTCTCCGCGAGCACCTCGAGGCTCGACGGCACGAACTCAAAAACATACACGCGACCGTTCGGGCCAACTCGTTGCGCGAAATATAGCGCCGTATCGCCCCAACATCCGCCGCCATCGATGACGTAGTCCCCGATTTCCGCGGCGATGTCACCTTTGGATCCCCGGCAACGGTACTGCTCGAGGCAGAACTTCACGTAGGCCATGATCGGGGTCGAATAAAGCGTGATGGGCACGCCGAGTGGCTCCAAAACGAGCCGGCGCAAGTCCCACCCGAGGAAGTTGGTCGGAATACGCTTCTCCGGCGACGGTAGCGATTCCACTCGGCGAAGGCCGGCCCAGAACGCAGGCGTATTCAAGGGCAGCTTGACCTTGCGCGCGCCCAGGGCGCGAAAGGCGAGCAGTTGCACAAGCAGAGCCCTCGACTCTTCGTCGGCGAGGTGCGCGTAGAGCCATTCCCACTGCGACATAGCAGGGGAGACCAGTGCGATGGCCGATTCGATCATGCCGCTGCTGAGGTTAATGTCCTGCAGGTTGCGCCGCCGCAGGCAAGCACGGTAGGCTCGCCGCAGCCACGACGCATATTCGGTCTCCCGAGGCTGAAGATCGCGCCGCGTCGGATCCAAGTTATCCACATGCTCGTTGCCGAGATTGCGGCAGATTTCATGCGTGAATGCGGGAAGGAACTGTGGCGTGGCACTCATGGGAGGGGCTACGACGGCAGGTCGGAATGGGATTGCCAGTGCAACTCAGGGCGCACCGTGCCAGGCCATTTTCCCAGCCAGCTGCCCGGTGACCGGACATCGTGCACTTGAAACACAACCGCGTCCTGGAGCACGAAGCGCGGTTGGCCGTTTTCGACGATCATCGCGTTGACGATATACGATTCATCGTTGAGCAGGCCCCCAGGCACCGCGCAGGAAAACGTCGCGATCGCTCCCGGGCGCACGGCACACGTCGGCGACGCGGTGGCGAAGACCACTTCGCCGCTTGAGAGCCGGAACTCCAGGCTCAAATTGATCGTCGAGGTGAAGGACGCCTCGACCTCCAAGGCCAGACTAAACCCAGAGGCGGTGGTCAGGTGCGCCGATTCGCCCGTCTGGCCGGTTTGCAGTTCAATCGAGCGAAAGCGAAAACGCTCGGTCCCGGGCTGCTGACCCGGGGGCCACTGACGGTGGGTGACCTGCTGCGCATACGCCTGCAAATACTGATCAATCACTGGGCCGATGGCGGCTGCGCTCCGCAGCCGCCCGCGTTCAAGCAGGATTCCGCGGGGGCAAAGCGATTTGAGTGCCGTCATATTGTGGCTGACGAACAGCACCGTGCGTTCGTGAGCCCGTGCGACCTCACTCATCTTGCCGAGGCACTTCTTTTGAAACTGCGCGTCTCCCACCGCGAGCACCTCGTCGACGATCAGGATTTCGGGTTCGAGGTGCGCGGCTACGGCGAACGCGAGCCGGACATACATGCCGCTCGAATAGTGCTTAACCGGGGTGTCGAGGAACCGCTCAACCTCGGCGAAGGCGACGATCTCGTCGAACTTGCGGCGGATCTCGGCTCGCGCCATGCCGAGGATCGCGCCGTTGAGAAAAACGTTCTCGCGGCCCGTAAGCTCGGGATGAAACCCGGTGCCGACCTCGAGCAGACTGGCTACGCGCCCGTGGATCGTAATCCGCCCCTTGGTCGGCTCGGTGATCCGGGAGAGAATCTTGAGCAGGGTGGACTTGCCGGCGCCATTGTGTCCGATGACCCCGAGCACCTCGCCGCGCTTGACTTCGAAATTGACATCGCGGAGCGCCCAAAACTCCGTCGGGTCTGGCGCCGTCACGCCCTTCAGCCGGTTGAACGGCGCGTGGATCGCATGCGCAAGCCGATCACGCAGGGTGTCGTGCCGCGCGACACCGAGTTGGTAGCGTTTGCTGAGGTTTTCGACGCGGATGACGGTGTCAGTCATGGGCTAGATTGCGTCCGCGAACGTCCGCTCCGTGGCGCGGAAATACCAAAGCCCCGTGGCGAGCAGCACGAGTGCGACGAGGAGCGAGGTGCAGAAGAGCCGCGCGTCGAAGTGCACCGTCTCCCCCAGCAGACACCAGCGAAATCCGTCGACGACGCCGGAGAGCGGGTTAAGCGCCAGCAGTTCCCGCCAGTTGGGCAGGTTGTCGGTGCGATAGCCGACAGGGGTCACGAACACGCCGACCTGCAGGAGAAACGGCACGATGAAGCGAAAATCCCGGTACCTCACCGTCAACGCCGTGAGCCAGAGGCCCGCGCCGAGCGCGATCAGCAACGCGACGAAGATGAAGATCGGCAGCAGCGCGAGCCGCCACGTGGGCCAGACGTCGAACCACGCCGCACAGACGGCATACAGACCGAGGGCGATTACGAAATCGATCAGGGCGACGGCGAGCGCGGAGAGCGGCACGACCAGCCGGGGGAAATACACTTTCGAAATGAGATGGGCGTTCGAGACCAGGCTGCCACTCGAACCGGAAAACGCCGCGGAGAACAACTGCCAGGGCAGCAAACCCGCCAGCACCAACAGGGGATAGGGCACGCCGCCGGAGGGCATCGCCGCCAGTTTCCCGAAAACAAAGGTGAAGAGCACCATCGTGACCAGGGGCTGCACCAGCGCCCAAGCCGCGCCCAGGACGGCCTGCTTGTACCGCACCTTTACGTCGCGCCACGCGAGGAAGAAAAGCAATTCGCGGTAGCGCCAAAGGTCGCGCCAGTAGTGGCGGTCGGAGCGTCCGGCCTCGAGGACCAGCTCATGGGCTTCCGGCACGGCGGTTTCAGCGGGCTCGTTCATGCGGCGATCAGCGTGGCGAGTCGTTGCTTGAAGGGTTCGTAGGCGAATTGGCGGGCGCGATTAAGGATCGCGTTCTGGTCCCAATCGCGCCGGAGCGCGGCGATGCTTGCGGCAGCGATGCCAGCGACGTCGCCGTATTCGACCAGCACGCCCGTTTCGGGCGAGA
>JBKJRG010000016.1:0-5318 GCA_046594805.1 Opitutaceae bacterium
CCCGCGAGAACCTTGTTGCCTTCGCCCACGCGGGCGTCGTCAAGCGACGCCCCTACAAGCGGCTTTCGTTATGATCAGAAGAATTTGGCCAGCCGATCGTCCACGTCCTTTCGAAACCGTTCGACATACTGCCGCGTGTAGTCGCGCACGGACAGCGTGGGATCCTCCACGAGCGGGGTCAGGTCCATCCCCCAGTTGATGCCCTGGAATTTATCGGTCGCGTGCGCGGTGTGATACGTGGCATGCGCCACCCGCCGCCCGGCGGTGGCGAGGTCGTAGCGCTTGCCGCCCGAAATCTGCGAGTCGAAGACGCCGACAAGGGCCGCCGCGATGTTGGGATACGCGCTGACGTCCAGCACTTGCTTGTCCTCGTCGCACATCCAGTCGAGATCCCGCCACACCTCACAGCCGAGCACGCGCTTAGGGCGCTCCGCCGCCGGGAGCGAGCGGAGCGCGGTGAGGGAATGCGCGAGGATTGCAAGGTGCGTGTCGTGTTTGTCGGCGGGCTGGTGCAGATAAACCACCTCGGCGCGCGCCGCGGAAAAAATCGCCCGCAGATCGGCCTGCACCGCGGCGTGGCGCGAGTCCTTCGCCAGGTGCGCGGGGTGCGCGAGCTGGAGCTGGATCGAATAATCGCCAATCGCGGCCGCCTTCCGCTGCTCGCGGCGGCGCACGTCCTTCATCTGGTCGTCGGTGTAGTCGGCGTAAATTCCGCTGCGCGGACTCTTGGCGCCGTCAGTCACGACCACGCCGGAGAACCACCGGTCGCTCCGACTGAAGCACTCCGCAATCCCGTGATACGCCATGATCTCGAGATCGTCCTGATGCGCACCGACGCACAAGTGGGTCGTGCGGGCGAGCGCCGCCTCGGGCGTGAGCGCCGGGTCAGGCACGTAAATGTCGGCATCGGGATGGGAGAGCTTCATGGAGTTATTTTTTGGGAATGACCGGCAGGCTGGCGGCGGCGACGGCCTGGCCATGGCGTTTGTCTTTCTCATCCGGGGTGCGCAGCCGGATTTTTTCCGCGCAGGCCGGAAATTCCGCCCGGAGGACAGCCTCCGCCTGGGAAAGAATCAATTCCCCTCCTGCGCCGGACATCACCCGGCCGAGCACAAGCAGGTTGCGCACCTCGTAGAAGTCCGCCCAGTGGCCAATGGTGTACCCGAAGCAGGTGCCAATCGATTCGTAAACCGCGCGGGCGGCGGGCTGACCGGCCGCCATCGCCGCCTGCACCTCAATGAGCTGCTCGGGCAACGGCATGCCCGAGGGGAACTGAAAGCCGCCCAGCGCCGCCAGCCGCGCGACGCCCTGCTGCGAAAAATACTGCGCGCCGCAACCGGGGTCGCCCGACCATTCGTCGCGCGGCGCATCGGTGCGGTAGTCCACCGGCGCGAAGGCGAGCTCGTTCAGCCACGGCGTGATGTTGCCGGCGGGCGTGACGTACCCGCCGGCAAGGCTCGTGCCCATCGAAATGCCGAGCACGGCATTGTCCTTGAGCGACATCGAGCCGGCGAGCGCAGTGACTTCGCCGTCATTGGCCACCTCGAACGGCACTCCACCCCACCGCTCCTGCAACGTGAAAAACATCCGGCGCACCTGTTGCTCAAACGCCTCCGGCGGCACGCCGCGGAAAAGCGACGCGACCCGCACCTCGTTGTTCACGTACACCCCCGCCGCGCTGCCGCCAATCGCATCGACGCGCGGCAAGTGGGCCGCCGCGCGCGTCAGGGTGTCATGCACCCCGGCGAGATGGTAGGCCGGGTCTTTTTGAAAATACGGATCCCAGGCGATTTCCTCCGAGTACAGCACTTTGCCGTCAATCACGGCGGCGGCCTTGCGGTCGCTGCCGCCCAGATCGAAACCGATCCGGCAGCCGTCGAGGTGGCGGCCCATCGCGAGCTGGGACTCAGTAGCGGCCGGGAGCGCCGCGGGGGTGCAAGCCTCGACGGTGAAGGCGCGCCCATAAACCTTTTCGCCCATGAACAGGTGATCGAAGGCGCGGGCGCCGCCCGGTGCATAGATTTTCGCGAGCGCGGCGGCGACTTCGTCCGCGCCCGCCACCAGCACGCGGCAGCCGCCTTTTTGCCAGAGCAGGAATTTCAGGAGGCGCTCGACATAGCGCAGCGTCAACGACGCCGCGCCATGCGAGGTACCCAGCACGCGATCCCGGTGGAGCGAAACCGAGCCATCGGCGCGGGCCAGCGCCAGGGTGAGGGATCTCGCCGCGGGATCGGCGGCGACCAACGCGCGATAGGCGCGATTCCAGAGCGCGGCGGGCAGAAATCCGGGATCGAGCGGCGGACGGATTTGCGGGGCAACAGTGAGCATGAGGATGAATCAGGAGCGAGGGCCGGGGGTTGAACTCACGAAAGAACCGGGCGCGAATCGACGCTAATCTTTGCGCGGTGGCTTTGGCGCCAGCTCAACGAGCTGGCCTACAGCTCGTCCCCTGGTTCTTTGTAGTTCTTTGTGGTTCTTTGTAGGCCAGCTGGCTCCCCGTAATCCCCTCCACCATGAAATCGCTCGTCCTCGCCTCCCTCGTCACGGCACTCTGCGGCGTGCTCTCCGCCCAATCGCCTGGCTCCCCCAAGAAAACCCCGGCCTCCCCCGCGAAGAAACTCACGTCGGCTGTTTACGACTGGGAAAAACTCACGCCCACTCCGACGGCGAACGGCGTGCGCCGCGATGTCTTCGACGGCCCGACCGCGACGGTGGACAAGCTCCACTGCCACATCACCACGCTCAAGCCCGGCGCGAACAGCGGCGAGCCCCGGCTCCACCTCCAGGAAGAGGTGCTCGTGATCAAGGAGGGGCTGGTCGAGGCGAGCATCGACGGGCGGACGCAGGTCGCCGGGCCCGGATCTATTTTCCATTTCGCGGCCAACGCGGTCACCCGGCTGCGCAATGCGGGCGACGGCCCGGCCACCTACGTGGTCATTTATTTTTTCACGCCGCTGACGCCGAAGCAGTGAGTGGCTGCGGCATCCTGCCGCAGATCCAGCAGATCTGGGCATCCAGCCGCCGCCACTTTCCGACAGGCCGGACGCCTGCCGCTACGCCTGCTTTTCCGGCGACGAGAGATTGCGCAAATGCGACCCGAGGTGCGCACAAAATGCGCACGTCTCGTGCAGCGCATTGGCGGCAGCCACAATCGCTCGCGCCCGATCGCAACGTGTGAAACCAAGAGCGCTGGGCGCCGTCTCACGGGCGAACGCATTTCGTCAAACCTCAACTCCCCCCATGAAAACCACCCGTCGCATTCTCGTTGCCACGCTCGTTGCCGCCCTCTCCCTGCCCATTGCCGTTTATGCGGCCAAGGGCGACCGCAAGAAACCCGAAGCGGGCCCTGAAGCCTTCGCCAAGGCGGACGCGAACACGGACGGCGAAGTGAGCGAGGAAGAATTCTCCGCCGCCATGGGCGGCAAGAATGTCGAAGCCGCGAAGAAACGCTTCTCCGCGCTCGACAAGGACAGCAATGGCAAGCTCTCGAAGGAAGAGTTCGCCGCGGTGGCCGAGCGGAGGAGAAAGAAGAAAGACGCCTAAACCGTTTCCTCCCACTGCGGGGGAAATGCGCGGAGCCAAATCGGCTCCGCTTTTTTTGCCTGCGAGGGAAGGCATTTTCACTTGAGCCTGTGATCGGGCGGGTGGGGCCGGTTCTCCGAACCGGCTTGGGTTCCAGCGGAAACTGCGCTGCAACCGCGATTCAGCCATCAACCCAGGCCCGCTCGGAGCGCGAGCCCCACCCTAGGCAGCGGTGGGTGCCACAACGAGCCTGCCCTACTCTGACCCTCATTTCGGCAAATGCGGACGAATCCGCTCCGCCAGCAATTTGTAACCGGCCGCATTCAAATGGAGCTGGTCGGCCACGAACAAATCCGCGCGCACCTTCCCGTCGGGCCCGAGCACCAGATCGGCGGTATCCACATAACCCACCCGATGGGCCGACCGGGCGTATGCGGCGACCATGGCGTTGAGCGTTTTCTGTTTTTCCCAGTCCGCGGCGCGCGCCACGGAGGGGCTCAGCGAAACGAAGATTATCTCCGTGGTCGGCAGGCGCGCCTGAACCGTGGTGACAAAGGTTCGGAAATCAGCAAAGACCTGTTCCGGCGACTTTCCACCCGCGAGATCGTTGCCGCCACAGCGGAAAAAAATCACGCGCGGCGCGTACGGAAAAACCATGCGGTCGGCGAAATGGATAATGTCCACGATCTCTGCCCCGCCTATTCCCCGGTTCAGCATGCGATGTTTGGGAAAGTCCTGGGCCAGCGTGGTCCAGCGCCGGATGGTCGAGGCTCCCGTGAACAGGACACCACCTTTCACCGGCGGGCGTGCGCGATCGGCCGCCTCGAAGGCGGCGACCTCCCGTTCCCACCGCGCAAAATCGTGCGCCCCCCCGGCCGCCCGTCCCCCGCCGGGACCCAGCGTCAGCAGTGCCAGACCTGCAAATAGCCACGAAATTTTCACGCCTGCGATCTCGGCGGGACCGGCGGTTACGGCAACCGGATTCCTTCTGGCGGTGGAGTGAGTTGACCCCATCGCACTATTATAACACTTAATTACGAATCGACCGGCTCCCCCCCCGCATGAAATCCCGCCTGCTCGTCATCGCCTGCCTCGCTGCCCTTCCCCTGCCTGCCCAGGAAACGGTTTCGTTCAACGAGCACATCCGGCCGATTCTTTCCGACAACTGTTTCGCCTGCCACGGCCAAGACGCCGCGCATCGCGAAGCCCGGCTGCGACTCGACACGGCCGCGGGCGCCTTCGCCGCGCGCGAGGCACTGCCGGCCATCACGCCCGGTAACCTGGAAAAATCGGAACTGTGGTGGCGCATCACCACGAACGATCCGGATGACCGGATGCCTCCGGCCGATTCGCACAAAAAACCCCTGACCGCGGCCCAGCGCGCATTGATCAAGCGCTGGATTGAACAGGGAGCGGAATACCAAAACCACTGGGCCTACGAGCCACTGGTGCGCCCAGCGGTGCCTCCCGCCGCGGCCGGGGCGCAGGGTCATCCGGTGGATCGTTTTATCGGCGCAAAACTGGCCGCGCACAAACTGGCCTTCGCCCCCGAGGCCTCGCGCGAGACGTTGCTTCGCCGGGTCACGCTCGATCTCACTGGCCTCCCGCCGACGCCGGCCGAGGTCGATGCCTTCCTCGCGGATCGGTCCGCGACTGCCTACGACCGCGTCGTGCAGCGGCTGCTGGCCTCGCCCCGCTACGGCGAACATTTTGGCCGCTACTGGCTCGACGCCGTCCGCTACGCGGACACCCACGGCCTGCACCTCGACAACGTGCGGACGATCTGGCCCTACCGC
>JBKJRG010000032.1:0-9633 GCA_046594805.1 Opitutaceae bacterium
GGTCTTTCGTTTTGGCCGCGTAAATGTAGGCCAGCTCGCTTGCGAGCGCGGTTTGGCGCGCGCAAGCGCGCTGACCTACGGTAAAGGCGTTTGAACAGCCAAAACGAAAGACCATGCGGCGACGGGCGCATCTCAGTTTCTTGCAGGGTCGGAAGGAAGAACGTGAGGAAAGAGCAGGCTCCAGCGCCCGTTGCGCCAGAACGTATCGAGACAGAGCAGCGACTCGTCGCCGTTTCGAGTCCAGAACTGGCCGGTGCGCTTGAAGCGGCATTGATACTGGCGACAGGTGGCTTCGATGGCGCCGCTGCCAATGGGTTCGCCGCGGCGGCGCGCGGCGCGATAGTCGAGACGTTCCTGATGGGTGTGGAAGTATTCCACTTCGGTTTGCACTTTGGCCTGGGCGGCGCCGGCGGGCATGGCGGCCAGCGCTTCCTCGAGGGCGCGGACGACTTTCACCGCTGATTCGTTTTTCAACTGCCGCACCAACGGTTGGAGCCACGCCTGGAGTTTCGCCTTGTCCTCGCCGTAAAGGGCCTGACCGACGGCGTTCAAGTGCTGGACCGCATGATAAAAATCGAGCCGCTGGCGCGCCTGGGGGAAGCGATCGTCGGCGAGCCGCCAGATCCACATCGCTCCGTCGGCGATGACCAGCGCTCCGGCCGCCTGGCCCAAACCGCGGCGGCGCGCCTCGGCGTGCAATTGTTCGCGCAGGGCGTCGATGCCACCGCGGGTCGCGACAAAGCCGCGCTCGGTAATGATGGGCCGGCCTCCGGCCGTTTGTCCGCGGTGGTCCAGTCGAAAGCAGGTGCCGGTGTAAACCCAGTGCCAACGCTCGGGCTCCTTACCCCGGCGCCGATATTGCGCGCTTTGCCCCCACGCATCGCGCTCCCGGATATTCCAAGCGTCGATTTGCAGGATCATCTGGTAGGGCTCCAACGGCAGTTCCAACTGAGCGCTCGGGCGCGCCGGTGCGCTCGGCCGTTGATCCAACTCCGTGCGCACGACTTGGGCGCGTTGGCCTTGGCGGCGGGCCTCCCGATCAAGCGTGGCAGGTGGCACCTTGATCCCCGTCAGACGTTCCAGGACCAGACTCGCTTCGCTCACCGGCATCTTGCTCACCAGCAAGGCGCCCATCTCCTGCACGCTGGGCGAGTAGCCCGCCGTACCCGCCAAACCCAGCACCTTGTCCGCCGCCACTCGCCACTTGCGACACTTCGGACAGTAGCCCCGCTTGCGTCGCACCGTAATGTCGCCCGCGCGAGTCGTAAACGTGCGACCGTGACCGTCGCTCTGCCGCTTCAGCACCTGCCCGCATTTCGGGCACCGCGGGTCCGTCGCGTTGGCTTTGCGTTGCGCGCCCTCGCTCAACGCCTCCCGCACCAACTCCCGGGCCAGCGCCGTTATTTTCTCTTCGAGGTGCCCCAGATTCTCCTGCGCACTGCAGGTGAAACGATTCACCTCCTCGCTCATCGCCGCAGCCACCCGTTCCGCCACCGTCCCCACCACGACCGCCGCGCTCGGCCCAGGGTTTCCTTCCTGTTCCATCACCTCGCATTTGGTTTTCAT
This sequence comes from Opitutaceae bacterium, assembly GCA_046594805.1. GTDB lineage: Bacteria > Verrucomicrobiota > Verrucomicrobiia > Opitutales > Opitutaceae > ER46. The sequence continues at coordinate 1,567 of JBKJRG010000032.1, forward strand.
CCCCGCAGTCTACACCCGCCTGCAAGAAACTGAGATGCGCCCTGCGGCGACCGGTCGGAAAAGTTTCCCTCGCGGTCAGTCGGCCCCCCCACAACCCTAAAAGCGACTCCGCACCATGATCCGATCCTCTTTATTTACCACCTTGGTCCTCTCCACCGTGCTGACCGCCGGTTGTCTCTCCTCAAAAAAAGGCCCACGCGCGAAGGAAAGTTCCGCAATCGCCCGGGAGGTCGAAGAAGGCTTTCGCCAGCGGTGGGTTGAGCAGCGCACCACCCATCTGGTCGCTCAAGGCACCCCGGCCAGCACGGCCCGCCCGCAGGCCGAGACGGAATTCCGCGAACGCTTTGCCTTCACCAAGGCCGGAAAATAATCCCCGCCCGCGCAGCGGCTGCCGCCGGCCACCGGCACAGGCCGGCCGCGCATTGTGGCGGCTCGAATGCCGCCGAAGGTGAGCCGCATGCCCACGTCTTTTCCCGCTTCGGCGCCGATTGATCCGGCGCTCGAGCACGCCCGCGCGCGGTCGGGCGCATTGACGGCGGCACTCTGTTATTTCCTGTGGGGCCTGGTGCCGCTGTACTGGCGTGAGCTGGCGGGGATCAACCCGCTGGAGCTCGTCGCCCATCGCCATGTCTGGTCGCTCGCCTTGCTGGTCGTGCTGCTCGCGGTGCAAGGCGGATTCGGCACCGTGCGCGCGGTCTTTCGCGACGGTCGCGCGCTCGCCATCAACGCCCTCAGCGCCACGCTGCTCACCGGCAACTGGCTGGTCTACGTCTGGGGCGTGAACTCCGGCCACGTGATCGAGTGCAGCCTCGGTTACTTTCTGGTTCCGCTCGTCAACGTCGCGGCCGGACGCTTTGTGCTTCACGAGCATCTGCGGCGCGCGCAATGGATCGCGATCGGGTTCGCGGTGGTGGGAGTAGCCCTGATGATTTTCCAACTGGGCCGGCCCCCATGGATCGCCTTGGTGCTCGCGGCGACGTGGGGCGGTTACAGCCTCATGCGGAAGCAGTCGGCGATGGGCGCGCTCGCCGGCCTCACGGTGGAAACCCTGCTCCTCGCGCCCGCGGCCATCGGTTTTCTGCTCTGGCAGCATTTTATCGGCGCCGGCGCACTCGGGCGCGCCGACGTCCGCACCCAGCTCCTGGTGCTCAGCTCGGGCGTCATCACCGCGGTGCCGCTGGTGCTCTTCGCCTATGGCGCGAAACGGGTCCGGCTCTCCACGCTCGGCCTCCTGCAGTACATCGCTCCCAGCGTGCAATTGATGCTCGCGGTGTGGGTGTACCACGAGGTGTTCTCTCGCGCACGGCTGGTAAGCTTCAGCTTCATCTGGGCCGCGCTCATTCTCTACACCGCGGATAACCTGATCGCCCAGCGACGCGGCGCATCCGGCGCGTCGATTCCCCCGGTGGCACCCGAGTAGCTTGCGCCGCCGCTTCCCGGATCCGCCGTGCCGCCCTTGGCGGCGCAGCCCGTCGGACTTGCAAATTGGCGCTTGGGGTTCGGCGCAAACAATTTTTTGAGCGATTCACGGGCCTCCCCCGACGGGCTGCTAATTTCGCGCTGGCGCGCGGGCAATCCTGCCTTCACCGACCGTTCCGCGCCCGGTAAGGCCAGGGGTGTGCCGCCCGCAGGGCAATTTTACCCTGCGGCGGCCAGTTTTGCGGCGAGATTGAGAGTGTGCAGCCGGCGGAAGTTGTAGGCCAGGCACACGAGGGTCCATTCGGTGGATACTTTCCCTATCCCCCGCAGGAGGAACTGCCGAAAACCCATCGCTGATTTGATTATCCCGAACACCGGTTCGACCGTTTGCTGCCGCAGCTTGTAGAGCGCTTTTCCAGATCCGGTTTTCAACCGGTGGCGCATCACCGCGCTCACGCTCGCGCCAGCCCCGGGCGGCTCCGGCTCGGGTTTCTTTTCCCAATCGGTTACGCGTGCCTGGCGGGCGGCCATTTTCTTTTCGTGTTCGGCCAGTTCGACCGCATAGCGGGCGTGGGCGCGGGTCTCAATCTCGGCGCGCGCCTTCTCCAGCGCCGCTTTGCGTTCCTGCCGGCGCACGATCTCCTCGGGGATGCTCAGGCCGTCCTGTAACGGCGTCGCATCCGCTTGCTCCGCTTTGGCGATGAGTTGCTGCACTTCCAGTTCGAGCTGCGCGATGTTTTGACCGGCACGCCCATAGCTGACGGCCGCGTGTTTGCTCGCGTTGGCCGCCAGCTTCGTGCCGTCGACGCTGACGGTGATTTGACCGAACTGGGCGAGTTTCAACTCCTGGGCCAGTTCCAGCACCTTGACGAAACTCTCGCTGAACAGCGCCTTGTTCTCGCGGCGGAAGGTGCAAATCGTGTCGGGATCCGGATGGGTGTCGGCCGGGAGCAAGCGCACCGCCACGTTGTCGTGGGTCGATTGTTCGATCCGGCGGGAGCCGAAAACCGCGGTGGCGTAGCTGTAGACCAGCAGCCCCAACAGCATCGACGGCGGATATTGCGCGTCACCCGTCCCGCGGGTGTTCACCGCAATTTGCCGCAGGTCCAGCTTCTCGACCGCATCGATGATGAAATGCACCAGGTGATTGGCCGGGACCCAATCGCGCAGGTCCGGCGGAAGCAAAAGGGCGGTGTCACGATCGATGTCGACGAAGCGGGTGGCCATGGAATCTCCTCCAGCACGTCCCCCGCCACTCTCATTACGACGGTGGAAAAAAACTCCGTTTTTCCCTGAAAATGCCTTCGGCATTTTCAATTAGCAGCCCGTCGGTTGTCGGACTCACCTTCGTTCGCTACAAATCGGGATGCCCTAAGTCCGACGGGCTGCTAATCCGACTTGATTTCCAGCAGCTCGATTTCGAAAACGAGCGTGGACGCGCGCGGGATGTCCGGCGGACGTCCGCGCGTGCCGTAGGCCATCTCCGCCGGAATGACCACGAGCCGTTTTTCCCCGACCTTCATCAACTGCAAAACCTGATCCCAGCCTTCGATCACGTCGCCGCGACGAATCCGAAAAACAAACGGGTTGGCGCGATCGTCCAGTTTGTTGAATTCCTTGCCGTTCAGCAGGCGCCCGACGTAGAGCACCGCGACCTTGCTGCCGGGTTTCGGCATTTCGCCCTGGCCTTCCTGCAGGATGACGTAGCGCAGGCCGGTGGTCGTCTTTTTCGCCGCTGGCCAGTTCTTCTTCACCACTTCGAGATCCCCGGGCGGGAGCTTTTCGCGCTGCGCGTGCAACCCGGGGGCAGCCAGGCCGAGCGCGAAGAGGAGGGGGAGGAACTTCACCAGGAGTTTCACAGGGGGCACGGATAAGTCTTCCCGGCATCCGTGTCATCCGTGTAATGCAGGGTCAAAGAATATTTCGATGAAGAAACCATCTGTCGTCATCCTCTGCCCCAAGGAATTCCGGTTTACCGACCACGAAGCCACGGTGGAGCGTCCATTTCTGAGCGAAGTAGCCGACCTCAAGACTGTCTGGCTCGATTTCAACGCCCCGCTGCCGGACGAGGTGCTCGACAGCCACGCGCTAATCCTCTGGCACGGGCCGCTCGTGACCGCGCCGATCATCGCGAAGATGAAAAACTGCCGCGCCATCATCCGCAACGGCGTCGGTTTCGACACCGTCGACATCGCCGTCGCCGCCGCCGCGGGCATCGCTGTGTGCAACGTCCCCGATTACGGCACCGAGGAGGTCGCCGACCACGCCATCGCGCTGACGCTCGCCCTGTACCGCCAACTCTTTCCCCTCGATGTCGAAGCGAAGCAACTCGGCTGGAAGATCAACGTCGCGTCCAAAATGCGCCGGCTGCGCACGCAGACCTTCGGCTTGGTCGGGCTCGGCCGCATCGGCACCGCCGCCGCGCTGCGGGCGAAAGTCTTCGGTTTTCGCGTCGTCTTCTACGATCCCTACGCCACCGCCGGCACCCATAAGGCAATCGGCATCGAACGCGTGGGCTCGCTCGAAGAATTGTTGCGCATGGCGGACACCGTGTCGGTCCACTGCCCGCTGACCACGGAGACGCGCGGGATGATCGGCGCGAAGGAAATTGGCTGGATGAAACCCGGTTCGTTTCTGGTGAACACGGCGCGCGGCGATATCGTGCAGAAGGCGCCCGTCTTCGCCGCGTTGCGCTCCGGTCATCTCGCTGGCGCCGGGCTCGACGTCGTGGAAGCCGAACCGCTGCGCACCGCCGAGGAAGCGGCAACGCCCAATCTCATCGTCACGTGTCACGCGGCATTCTGCAGCCCGGAAGGCATGGTCGAAATGCGCAGCACCTCCGCGAAAATCGCCCGCGCCGCCGTGACGGGCCAGCCGGTGTGGAACCGGATCAATTAGTGCTCCGACGCGATTAAGCAGGAAGCCAGGAAGAGTCTTTTGCCGAGCGATTCCCTCCGCGCTTCTGCCCTTCCGCGCTTCCGCGATGAATCCGAACCGATCGCGGAAGCGCGGAAAGGCGGAAACGCGGAAAACCCGGAACAGAGAGTGTCCGACTCATGACTTCCTGGCTTCCTGCATAATCCGCTTCACGGTTTCGTGCTTTGCCACCCGCGCGAGCGCAAGATTGAGCAGCGTCTTGCCTGGCTCCATCCGGTGCCACGGCGAGGCGCCTGACGGATGCGGCAGCGGGATGCAGTCGACCGGGTGACCGCGATAGACGATCGGAAATTTTCTCCCAATCGTTTCGATCAACGGCCGTTCGCCGAGAAACTGTGCAATCGCAAGTTTGCCCACCGGCAGGACGAGCTCGGGTTGCAGCAGCTTGAATTCTTTCGCCAGCCAGTCGCCGCAGGCCACGATTTCGTCCGGCGCCGGCACGCGGTCGCCGCCTTCCGGCCGTTTGCCCGGAAAGCAGCGCGCCACCGCCGCGAAATAGATCCGGTCGCGGACCTCGTCCTCGGTCCAGCCGAGCGCACCGTGAAACCACTTGAAAAGAGTCTTGCCCGCCGTCCACGCGAACGGCCGGCCGAGCTTCGGTTCCTTGTCGCCCGGCGCCTGGCCCACGAGGATGATGCGACTGGCGACGGGCCGACCCTGCACCACCGGACCAAACATCCGCGGGCAGCGCTGGCAGGCGCGCAGAGCCGCGAAATGGCTTTCGATGGCGGCGAGGGTGGGCATGAAAAAAGGCGCAGGCCTTGCGGCGTGCGCCCGAACAAAGAAGGCAGGCGGACCGCCTGCGCACTTCAAATCTTAGCGGCGGCTCCAGAAGCCGCGCTTTTTCTGCTCGCCCGTCGCGCCACCCTGCCCACCCGGGTTGGCTTGGGGCTGTCCGGCCGGTTGCTCAGGGCGCGCCTGGCCGTAACCCCCTTGGCGCGGACCGCGGTCATTGCCCCCGCGCCGGTCGCCGCCACCGGGCCCGCTGCGGCCGTAGCCTTGCTGCCGTCCGCGGTTGCCCTGCTGCCGGGGCTGCGGAGGACGCGGTGCACCCATCGGCATGTAATTGAAACCCTCGAGTTTCAGCTCAGGAATTTTCTGCCCAATGAAGCGCTGAATGTCGCGGATGTCCGCGGCATTTTCCGGCGTCACCAGCGTGAAGGCATCGCCCACCGCCTGCGCCCGGCCAGTGCGGCCGATGCGATGGACATAATCCTCCGGCTTCTCCGGCACGTCGTAATTGATCACGTGGGAAATGCCGTTCACGTCGATGCCACGCGCCGCGATATCGGTCGCGACCATGACTTCATACTTGCCCGACTTGAACCCGGCCAGCGCTTCCATGCGCTGATTCTGGGAACGGTTGGCGTGGAGGACGGCGACGCTGTGATTGGCCGCTTTCAGCCGGCGCGCAATTTTGTCCGCGCCGTGCTTCGTGCGGGAAAACACCAGCACGCTGTCGAAATCCGTCCGCGCCAGCAGGGCCTCGAGCAGGTCGAACTTTTGCTCGGTCGCGACGGGATAGAGCGCGTGCTTGACCGACTCGTTGACCGAGCGGTTGATGCCGACCTCGACCCGCGTCGGATTCTTCAGTGCAAACGACGCGACAGCGGCAATCTCCGGCGGCACGGTGGCGGAGAAGAAAAGCGTCTGCCGCTGCTTGGGGCAGCGGGCGATGATGTCCTTCACCACGGGCAGGAAGCCCATGTCGAGCATCCGATCCACTTCGTCGAGGACGAGAATTGAGATGTCGCGGAGGCTGATGGTGCCTTCCTTGAGGTAGTCCATGAGCCGGCCGGGCGTGGCCACGATGATATCGACCCCGCGGCGCAATTCCGCGCGCTGGTTGCCGTAGCCGACGCCGCCAAAGATGGCGACGGCGCGCAGGTCGGTGAAGCGGGCGAAATCGCGGAACGCGGTTTCGACCTGCGCCGCGAGTTCGCGCGTGGGCTCGAGGACGAGCACGCGGGCGTTCTGGCCGGCGGCGTGCTTGCCGAGGCGGGTCAGGATGGGCAGCGCGAAGGCCGCAGTCTTCCCGGTGCCGGTTTGCGCGGAGCCGATGAGATCGCCGCCGCTGAGCACAACCGGGATCGCGCGAAGTTGAATGGGAGTCGGATCGGTGTAACCGGCGGCTTGGACGCCGCGGAGAACATTGTCCGAGAGATTGAGGGCTTTAAAAGGCATGTCGGTTTCAGTCTGTCATTCTGGAGCCGCGAGCTCAGCCGTTGGGCTAATTGTCCAGGAAGGACCGTCGTGGCAGATGCAGGAATGAAATCCCCTGCGGAATCTTCGCTTGGCTCAGAATGAACGCCGAAGTGAAATGTCCCCGGCTCGGGGACAAAAAGAAAAAGGACGAAGCCCCGAAAGGAGCTCCGTCCCTCGAAAAATCGTTTCGTTGGAAACGCGGATCAATAACGGCGTTCGCCGCGATCGCGACCACGGTCGCCACCGCCGCCACCGTAGCCGCCACGGCCACCGCCGCCGCCGCCGCCGCCGAAGCCGCGACCGCCGCCACCGCCGCCACCGCCGCCGAAGCCGCCACCCGGGCGATCTTCCTTCGGACGCGCTTCATTGACCGTCAGTTGACGGCCGCCGAGATCGACGCCGTTCATCTTTTCCGCCGCGGTCTTGGCCTCTTCGCCAGTGCCCATGGTGACGAACGCGAAGCCACGGGGGCGACCGGTCATCTTGTCCATGGCGACGTAGACGTCAGTGACGCTACCGAATTGGCCGAAGGCGTTGCGGAGTTCGTCTTCAGTCGTCTTGAACGACAGATTGCCGACGTATAGTTTGGAGTTACTCATGTGATGTCTCGTAGATCCACCGTCCGCTGCCAGTCCGTTCCCACTATTGGGTTTCGAAATCATCACTTAAGCCAAACGCTCAGCCAACGACTCACCAGATACTGTCATCTAACGCTTTCTCTAACGAAGTGCGGATAACGTGTCGGCGGGGTTCCCCAACGCAAGTATTTTTTGCGGAGCCCTTCGGGGCTAGACACGGTCTTTCGTTTTGGCCGCGTAAATGTAGGCCAGCTCGCTTGCGGGCGCGGTTTGGCGCGCGCAAGCGCGCTGACCTACGGTAAAGGCGTTTGAATAGGCAAAACGAAAGACCATGCGGGCCTAGATCCCGTATTTTGCCCGAACGTCGTCGGGAATCGGCGTCGCGCGGCCTTTCGCGAGCCTGATCAGGGTGTAGTCACAATGCCCGTCGCGCACGCGTTTTCCGGAGACGTTCATGGTCCCAGTAGCGCAGGCGTTCCGCCTGCCGTCCAGCGGGATTCAGGCGGGACGCCTGCGCTACGGGAAAAACTGATCCAACATCCGGCGGTCGCGCTTGGTCGGGCGACCGGATCCCTTCTCCCGCGCAATCACGTGCTGCAGCCGTTGCTCCCGCGCTTTAGCAAACTGCTCCGGCGGCGTCAGGTCTTCGCAGAAATTCGCGACCAGCTTCGCCCCGACCCGCGATGCCGGCACTCCGATGACCCGCAGCGTTCGCCGCACAATGCCTTGCGCCACGATGATTGTTTCGCCGGGCCGAACGCTGCGCGCCGGCTTCACCGCCAGCTCATTAATCGAAACGCTGCCTGCGCGGCACGCATCGCCCGCGAGGCTGCGGGTGCGGAACAGCCGGACCGCCCAAAGCCATTTGTCGACACGGCCGGTGTCGGGAGGAGGCGTGCTCACGCGATGCAAAAAAAGAGGCCGCACG
>JBKJRG010000327.1:0-3307 GCA_046594805.1 Opitutaceae bacterium
GCCTACGGCACGTGGCGCACCCGGCACACGGACAACCTCAACACCTATCTCAAGGGTAACCGCAACACCGGCTGGCTAACGATCGGACTGTCGGTCATGGCGACGCAGGCCAGCACGATCACCTACCTCTCGCTGCCCGGACAGGCCTATGAAAACGGAATCGCGTTCATCCAGAATTATTTTGGGCTGCCGCTCGCGCTTATCCTGGTGTGCGCCGTCTTTCTGCCGATCTATCGGCGGCTCGGCGTCTACACGGCGTATGAGTACCTCGGCCAGCGCTTTGACCGGAAAACGCGGCTGCTGGGTGCCAGCCTCTTCCTGCTCCAACGCGGCATTCAGAGCGGTGTCACCATTTATGCGCCGGCCATCATCCTCTCCACCGTGCTCGGCTGGCGGCTCGATCTGACGATCGTGTTCACCGGGCTGCTGGCGATTATCTACACGGTCACCGGCGGCAGCGCGGCGGTGAACATCACGCAGCGGTTGCAGATGGCGATCATCTTCGGCGGGATGATCACGGCCTTCGTTGTGTTGTTGCGCAAGCTGCCCGACGACGCGGTGGAGATAGCCGGCGCGATGGGCAAGCTGCATGCGGTCGACTACACGCCGGATCTCAAGCTGCGCTATACTTTCTGGAGCGGCATCCTCGCGGGATTCTTCCTGCAGCTTTCGTATTTCGGCACGGACCAGTCGCAGGTGCAGCGTTACATCGGGGGCGCCGCGTTGCGCGAGGGCCGGCTCGGCCTGATGTTCAACGCCCTGTTCAAGATCCCGATGCAGTTCGGCATCGTGATGCTCGGCGCGCTGCTGTTCGTATTTTATCAGTTCCAGCCGGACACGCCCATCGTCTTTAACCAGACGCACTGGCAGCGCCAGGTGCAGGGCCCGGAGGGCGGACGCTTTAGGGCGCTGGAGCAGAATTACGCGACGCTCCACGCCGACAAGCAGGCGAAGATCCGCGCGTGGACCGCGGCGCGCGCGGCCGGCGAACCGGCGGCGGAGGCGACGGCGCGCGTCGAGCTGGCGAAGGCCCAGCAGGCGTCCGAGACCGTGCGCAAGGCGGCCGTGGCCGCGCTGCAAAAAGCCGATCCCAGCGCGAAGAAGACGAAGGACTCCGACTATGTCTTCGTGACGTTCATCCTCACCCAACTTCCGCACGGCGTCATCGGGCTGCTGCTCGCGGTGATGTTTGCCTCGGCCCTGTCCTCGAAAGCCGGCGAACTCAACGCGCTCGGCACGACGAGCACGATCGATTTGTGGCGGCACTTTCGCCCGTTGGAGGCGCACGATGAGGCGCGAAACGTGCGCAACGCTAAATGGTTCACCGCCCTCTGGGGACTCTTCGCGATCAGCTTCGCGCTCTTCGTGAGCTTTACCGAGAACCTGATCGAAGCCCTGAATATCGTGGCCTCGATCTTCTACCCGGCGCTGCTCGGCGTCTTCCTCGTGGCGTTCTTTCTGAAGCGAGTCGGCGGCTCGGCGGTGTTCTGGGGCGCCATCGCGGCGCAGTCCCTGGTGGTGGGAATCTTTGCGTTTGGAAAAATGAACCCGGCGCACGAGATTGGTTACCTCTGGCTGAATCCGATCGGGTGCGCGGCCTGCGTGCTGTTCAGCGTGGTTTTGCAGGTGTTGGGCGACGCGCGCGAGCCGAAGCAGGAAACATGAGCGCGGTCATTTCTGAAGGCATTCCGCATGGCTGCAGGCCAGGTCGCCGACCAGGCTGGAGCCGCGTGGAATCGCGGGTCGGTTCCAAACCGCCAGCTCAGCGAGCTGGCCTACAACTTATCCTGGCGTGAGCAGCGGCCCGGTCATCTGCTTCGGCCAGCAACCCTGCGGCTTTTTTCCGCGGCGTTTCCTGTACGCCAAGTTTCAGACGGCGCGGCGGCTGCATCAGGAGCTGGGCGGCGAAATCGTTTTCTTCTACCACGACAGCGACCACGATCCCCGCGAGACCCAGACGCTGCTGCGCCATCGGAAAACGGGTGAGGTGTCGCCGTTGAATTTTGCCTTCGCCAACAAGGTCCAGCGCAAATGGTCGCCGCTGTTCCTGAAGCGGATGGTCGATGGCTGGCAGCCCAACATGGCACGCCAGCTTGGCGCTTACGTCGAGGAGCCGTGCCTCGACGCCTTCAAGCAGGCGGCGGCGACGAACGTGGCGGACTTTTGCCTGGACGTCTACCGACGGATGGGCCTGCTCGAGGGCATTCGGGTGGTGCGCTCGAGCGATCCCGCGGTGCGCAGCGCGGCCTGCGCGATCGAGGATTATTTCGTGGACGTGCCGCACGCGGGCGAAGTCGTCCGGGCGCGGCGGCAGGATGGCGCCTTGAAGCTGCACGAAGGGGGCGAAAAATACCTGACGCTGCCGGGGAGCGAGTTCACCGCGGCGCAGATCAGCCCGGCGCGCGATACGCGGCTGCGCTGGATGCAATCGGTGCTGCACTGCACGCACTATATTGCGGGGGCGGGCGAACAGGCATACTTGCGCCAGGCGGATGCGCCGGAGATAGTATTCGTGAATCGCGACCCGATCGACCGCTCTGATGAAGCCTACCTCCCCTAATCCTGCACCGGCATCCCCGGCCATCCTCGCCTTTGGCGCGCATCCGGACGACATCGAGTTTGGCTGCGGCGGCATCATTGCGCGCGAAACCCAGGCCGGCCGCGGTGCCCATTTCGTGATTTGTTCGCGCGGCGAGTCCGCGACGAATGGCACGCCGGCGCGGCGCGCGGCGGAGGCGGAAAAGGCCGCCGGATTGCTGGGGGCCTCGGTGGAGTTCATCGAGCTGGGCGGCGATGCGCATTTCGAAGTCCGGATCGCGCACGTGCTGGTGCTCGCGCAGATTATCCGGCGGGTCGCGCCGCGGATCGTTTTGGCGCCGACTTTGGTGGAGAACCAGCACCCGGATCACCCCAAGTTGGGCCGGATGGTGCGCGAGGCGGCACGGCTCGCCCGCTACGGTGGCGTGAAGGAACTCAACGCCTCCGCGGCCCATGCGATCGACCAGTTGCTGTATTACGCGGTGACGCCCGGAGCGGAGCCCGCGGATCTTACGCGAATCCTAATCGACGTGTCGGACGCGAAGATCATCGGCGTGTGGAAAGCGGCGATGGAGGCGCATGCCACGCAGCGCCAGACGCGGGAGTATGGCGAATTGCAGCTGACGCGCGCGCGGCTGCACGGTTTGCTGTGCGGAGTGAGCCACGCGATTCCCCTCTGGCCAAACGATGCCCTCGCCTTCCCCTCGCTCGAGCCGCTGCAGCGCGCCACGCGGAGATTTTGATGAGACGGAATCCGGCGTGAGCTCCG
>JBKJRG010000475.1:0-8946 GCA_046594805.1 Opitutaceae bacterium
GCCCGGCTCGGCTGGTATCTCGAGGACGTGGACAATTACAGCCGGAACTTCATCGGGGGAAATTCCTCGGTGCTGTACATCGATGTGAACGAAAAGCTGCTCGACGGCCGGCCCAATCCGTTTTTCCGCCGGCCGTACCTGGGTGCGTCCGAGCCGACCATCTTCAACCGGCCGGAGAAAAATGACAATTTCCGCGCCGAGCTCGCCTACCAGCTTGATCTCACCAGGGAGAAGGGCCGTTTCGGGAACGTGCTGCGGTGGTTCGGCAAGCACCGGGCGGCCGCCTATCACGAGACGCGGCTAATCAGCACGGGAACGTACCGGTACCGCGAGCAGATTATCGACGATCATGCGTGGCTCTCGAACACCAACCGCCAGGGCAACGTGCAGGCGCGCGGCTATTTCAAGTATTACCTTGGCGACAACACGGGCGGCAACATCGACCACGCGCCACCGGAGCTCTACGGGCTGGCGGGCAATTACAATTTCCTTTGGTTCAACGGCGCTACCCAGCAGTGGATTAACGAGCCGGTGGTGTTCGGCGAGACCGGCGTGACCCCGTCGAACCGCACCCGCCGCGAAATTCGCAGCCGCGGCCTCACGCTGCAGAGCTTTTTCCTCGATGAGCGCATCGTCACCACCTTGGGCTGGCGCAACGACAAGAACCGCAGCCGTTTTTCCTTCGGTGCCACCGTGGATCCCGCCACGGGCTTCGTGACCTACGACAATCTCGATAACTGGGGCCAGTTCGCCGAGCGGCAGGGCTCCACCAAAACGCGCGGCATGGTGGTGAAGCCCTTCCGCCAGTGGAGCTTCATCGATCGCCACGCCGAGTCGGGCGGCGGCGCGGCCTCGTTTGTCGCGGACTTTGTCCGCTCGGTGAACTTCCACTACAACGAGTCAGACACGTTCCAACCGGCGGCCGCCGCGTACAGCCTGTTCGGCGGACTGCTGCCCGACCCGCAAGGCCGGGGCAAAGACTACGGTGTCAGCTTCAGCCTGTGGCAGGGCAAGTTCGTCGCCAAGATCAACAAATACGAAAATACGCAGCAGTTCTCCCGAGGCGGCGATGCCGGCATCGTCGCGACGCGCGCCAACCGGATCGACTTCGGCAACGACGGCTTCAACCTCGAGGATCAGGCCACCACCTGGGTGGCCTCCACTCATCCCGAGTGGACGCCCCAGCAGCAGCGCGACGAGGTTTACAAGATCATGCAGCTGCCGGGCGGCTTCATCGAGGAAGTCTCGGGGCGCAATGTCGCCGAAACCCAGGACGTGTCGTCGAAAGGCCTGGAAATCGAGCTCAATTACAACCCGACGAACAACTGGACGCTCCGCGCCAACATCGCGCGCCAGCAGACGATCGACTCGAACATGTCGCCGAACATCCAGCGCTATTTCGACCAGCGGCTGCCGGTATGGACCGCGGTGCAGATTCCGACCGACCGGCTGCCCGATGGGACGCAGTTGCCGAACGCGGGCAATCCGTGGTGGACGACGAGCTTCGGCAGCGCCGGCACGCCCCGCGCGTTCTATGAGGGCGTGGTGCTCGCGCCGTACAAACTCGCGGTGGCCAACCAAGGCAAGCCGCGCTCCCAGGTACGCGAGTGGCGGTTCAACGCCACCACGAGTTATCGGCTGCTCGGATTGTTTCCCGATAACAAGTGGCTGAAAGCGACGCGCGTCGGCGGATCGGTTCGCTGGGAGGACAAGGCGACGATCGGCTTTCTCGGCGCAGCGCCGGAAGCGGATGGCGTCATCCGAACGCTGGACAAGAACAAGCCGGTCTACGATCAGGCGCGCTCCTATTTCGATTTTTTCGTCAGCCATGATCTCCGGCTGAACAAAAACAAAATCCGGGCCAGCCTCCAGCTGAACGTGCGCAACGCCTTCGAAAACGGCCGGCTCCAGGCCATCGGCGTGAACCCGGACGGACGGCCCTACAATTTCCGGATCATCGATCCGCGGCAATTCATCCTGACGGCGACGTTCGCGCTGTAAGCAATGGCGTGGCTGCGGCTTCCCAGCTGCAGATCTGCGGCAGGATGCCGCAGCCACGGCTGCGCTACTTTTCGTCGCCGAAGATCTTCACCATGCTCGTGCCCGTCGAAAGCCGGAATCCGCGATACATCCCGGCCGTGTTGAAGGGCATGGCGACATTCCCCGCGCGATCGAGACAGATGACGCCGCCGTCGCCACCGAGTTTCGCCACTTTGGCGAGCGTGGCATCGGCGGCCTGGCCGACGGTTGCTCCCTGGTATTCCATTTGCGCCGCGATATCGCGGGCCACGCCGATCCGGATGAAGTACTCGCCATGACCGGTCGCGCTCACCGCGCAGGTCGCGTTGCTGGCGTAGGTGCCGGCGCCGATGATCGGGGCATCGCCCACCCGGCCAAATTTCTTATTCGTCCGCCCACCCGTCGAGGTGCCGGCGGCGAGATTGCCCTGCTGGTCGAGCGCGACGCAGCCAACGGTGCCCCACTTGTGCTCGCGGTCGACGCCATCGCGATCGTCCAGCCAGCCTTGCTTGCCCGCCGCCTTTTCCTCCGCCTGCACCTTGCGCAGCTCCTCCTGGCGACGCTCGGTGCGGAAATATTCGTTGGGCACGAGTTCGATGCCGCCGATCTGCTCCGCAAATTTCTCCGCGCCTTCGCCGGCAAACATCACGTGAGGTGATTGCTCCATCACGGCGCGGGCGAGGGTGATTGGATTCTTTACGCGACGGACCCCGGCAATGGCTCCGGCGCCCAGCGTCCGTCCATCCATGATCGAGGCGTCGAGCTCGCAGATGCCTTCCGCGTTGAGCACCGCGCCCTTGCCGGCGTTGAAAAGCGGCGAGTCCTCCATCGGTCGGATCGCCGCGACCACCGCATCCAGCGCCGAGCCACCGCGGGCCAGCACGGCATAACCGGCGTCGAGGGCTTTCTGTAATTCCGCGCGATACTGCGCCTCGGCCTCGGCTGACATCCGGGAGCGTTCCATCGTGCCAGCACCACCGTGAATCGCGAGGCCGTAGCGTGGACCGGGTGGGGTCGTGTCGGCGGCAAAGGCGGAGCACGTGAATGCGCAAAGGGCCAGGAAGGATCGAGTGCGTTTCATTTGATTCCCAGAGTAGCCACGAGCGTGACAGGCTGGGTGAAAACTTTTCGTCTAAATGCGTGGCGCTGGATTTTTCCGGCTCAGGGATCGGGAGCCATCGAATATCGGATTACAGGTGGCATTCATTTTACAAAATTTCCGAAGCGCCGAGTTTTCACACAGTCTGGTGGGCGAGTGGGCTTGGCCGCCCGCATCCGGCTTCGAGGCTCGTGCCCTCGACGGTCACGCGGGCATTCTGCAGGTATTCGCCGCGCGCGGAATCGAACACCCGCCCCTCGATGCTGCCGGCCGCGGCCGACTGCGAGCGGCGGACCCGGCGAGAAGCACGGCGGCGGCGAGCGCGAGCGAGGCGCGCACGGAGACGCACCAACAGGGGGGATTTTTCATCGGGAGGGCAAAACCGTTCCTAACGGGGATGAGCCGCCATGCTGTTCAAGCGTGGAGCGCCCTCGCAATGCTTTCCGGGCGATGACCGATGGAGAAGCGGATCGGTGGCGGGATGGCGCGTCCACCCAAGAATAGTCACTCACGCACGCCCCGACTCGCCCGGCATGACTGAACGACCTAAACCCCGCCCCCGTACGGCCGCGCGGGCGGGTATGAAATTTTCCGTTGAGATAGGCGGGCATCGAGGTGTACATCAGCGCATCACCGCGCTATCCAGCGCGGCCACCTCAGAAAAACAGTTGGGCGCCCTCCCGTTGCCCTGACCGACCCGGGCGCCGCTTACCACAGGATCCCCATGAAAAACCGAATGAACCCGACTGGTTCCGCCCGAGCCATTCTCGCGCCTCCACTGGCCCTGCTGTGTGCGCTCACTCTGGCCTTGTTTGTCCCCTTCGCCTCCGCCGCGGAGGTCGGCTCGATCACCGGCGCCGTCAGCAACTCCGCCACGCGTAATCTGCTCGAAGGTGCGCGCGTCGAGGTGCCCCAGCTTGGCCTGACCGCGCTTACCGACCGCTCGGGGCGCTTCGAGCTTCCGGCCCTGCCAGCCGGCACGCACGAGGTGGTCGTCTCCTACGTCGGGCTTGATCCCGTGCGCAGTCAGGTGACCGTCACCCCCGGCCAGCGGGCAGTGCGCGATTTCGATCTCACGACCGGCATCTACAAGCTCGATGCCTTCAAGGTTTCGGGCGAACGCGAGGGCGCCGCGGTCGCGATCACCGCGAAACGCAACGCGACCAACGTCAAGGACGTGGTCTCGATGGACCAGTTCGGCAACCTCCCCAACATGAGCTCCGGCGAAATCCTCATGCGCCTCCCGGGCGTCGCTGGCAGCCCGAGTGAGGAGGGCCTTTACGGCGGCTTCAACATCCGCGGCATGGGCTCTGCGCTCAACACCATCAACATCGACGGCGCCCGGCTCGCGGGCCTCGGCTTCGGCCGCAACTTCGAAATGCAGAGCATCTCCGGCGCGATGTTCGACCAACTGGAGCTGATCAAGGGTCTCACGCCCGACAAGAGCGCGGAGTCGCTCGGCGGATCCGTGAACCTCAAGACCCGCCAGACGCTCAACATGAAGGAAAAGCGCCGGTTCACCTACAACTTTTCCGCCCGGGTGGCGCCCTCGTTCACGGAACAGATTCCGACACGCGAGCAACACCGGTCGCACCCAGTGCTGAACTTCGGTTATCAGGAAGTGTTCGGCGTCTTTGGCGACCACCGCAATCTCGGTGTAGCCGTCAACGCGTTCTACAGCGAAAACGGCGTGGGCTTCTTCCGAACCGATCGCGATTTTCAGAACACCACGAATCAGCCCGCATACTTGTGGAGTTACCAGACCCAGGACAATTACAACAACCGCAAGCAACTCGGGGTGAGCGTCAAGACCGAGTATCGCGTGTCACCCAGCACCACGCTGATCCTCAATACCATGGCCAACGACAATATGGAGTTGTCGCGCATCCGCTGGATCACGCGGGCGTACACCGGCTCCCAGAACCAGAATTTCGTGCCCAACGATACGACCTCGAGCATTGTCCCCGGCTTCACCGATCGCATCACCGAGGTGCGGGCCGTCCCCACCTCGACCATCGACATGCAGATGGTCGGGCCTAACCATTATATTACCCGCACGCGTCGGGCCGATCTTACGGCGGAGCAGCAATTCGGCCCGCTCAAACTCGACTACAGCGCGCGCTACGCCCGCAACAACCTCAACAACGGCCAGGGCAAGGGCGGCGATCTCACGATGCGGATCACCAACGTTGGCTGGATTCTCGACCGCACCAAGTCGGACCTCCACCCGAGATTTGTCCAGACAGCGGGGCCCGACTTCACTAATCCGGCCAATTGGCGTCCGCGCGCTGACAACCCCGCGCTGGTCCATAACGATCAAATGAACGACCAACGAATCCGGACGCTCGAGGGCAACGCCCGGTACACGCTGCCGACGCAGGTGCCGCTCGCCCTAAAGGCCGGTTTCCACTGGCGCGATACCCTGGTACAGACCACCCCCACGGGCACTACCCGGTATGCCTACACCGGCACCGCAGCTCTTCCACCCAACCCCGACCGCATCGTATTCGACCAAATCAAGACGGGGCGTCGCATCCCGCAATGGGATACCAATTGGTTCTTCAGCAATCGCAAACCGATCAACCCCTCGCTCTGGATGGAGGACATCTATTTCCGTGAGCAGGCCAAATTCAGCGTCGCCCGGACGGTACTGGAGAATGTGACCGCGGGCTACGCCATGGGAGAGGGCAAATTCGGCCGCGAGGGTCTGCTCGGTCGCACGGGTTTTCTTGCCGGCGTGCGGATGGAGAAGACGGAGACGGAGGGCTTTAGTTGGCCGCAGGTACGCGCTAACCTCAGAAGCACTCCGGCCGAACGGCTGGCCGATCCCGTCGCGGCCGCCAACCGTGATTACATCTATCGTAAAATCGGCGGCAGCTACACCCAATCTTTTCCGAGCGTCCATCTGATGCATGATATCACGTCCAACCTCAAGACCCGCGCGAGTTACTCCACGGGTTTTGGTCGGCCGGGGTATGCCACCGCCACGCCCGGCGAAAGCGCGAACGAGAACGCGATGACTCTCAGCGTCAACAATCCGAGCCTGCTCCCGCAGCGGGCCTCGAACTGGGATTTCACGCTCGATTACTATTTCGAGCCCGTGGGCAACGCTTCCGTCGGCTGGTTCAAAAAGACCATCACCGATTACATCGTCAACAACATCAATACGGGCAGAATTGGATCGGGCCTCGATAACGGGTTTAACGGCGAGTATGCCGGTTTCGAACGGCTGACTTCCCTCAACGCCGGCACCGCCCACGTGCAGGGCTGGGAGTTCAGCTACCAGCAGCAGTTCACGTTTCTGCCCGGCATCCTCAAGGGTCTCAGCGGGTCGGCCAATTATACGGTGATCGACACCCGTGGCGACTTTGGCGGCCGGACCACCCTCAGCACCGGACAGGTGGTTGGATTCATCCCGCGCGCAGCCAATCTAATGCTGTCCTGGCGCTACCGCAGCTTTAGCACCCGGGTGCTCTACAATCGCACGAGCGCTTACATTGTGGGATATGACGGCACCAACCCCGGTCGGAATTCGTACCGGAAGGATCTGAATACCGTTAATCTCGGCCTGGCCTACCAAGTGCGCCCATCGGTCAGCCTGAACATTGACATCTCCAACCTGTTCAATGCGCCGCAAGTGCTCTATCGCGGGATTCCGAGCCAGATGCAGACCACGATCATCAACGGTGTCGCGATCAACTTCGGCGTCAGCGGGCGGTTCTGAGCGCCGTCATCGGTGGCGGTCGGATGGAGAGGGAGCGGCTGATTCGTCGATGGACGAATCAGCCTCGGTGCCCCGGCCTGCCCGGCAAGTGGCGCGACGCCTTCCTGGATTGTTCGCGAACTTATTCTCGTAGCCACGATCGAACTTGAGAGGGTGCGCAAACGCGCGCGGTGACAACGCCGGCCACGCCGCGGTCACATTGGCCCAATGGTGGTCACCCGCTGCGATGTCGCCATTTTCGCACCCTTGTGCATCGTCATCTCCCATGCTCCCACGACCGCTCTCCGACATGGATCGCCGGGATTTTATCAAATCCGGCAGCGTTGCAACCGCCGCCGCCGCGCTCGGTGCGTCGATTTCTTCCGCTCTCGTCGGAACGGCGCACGCGCAGACTGCCGCCGGCCACGTGGAAATCACCGGCAAGCGTGGTCTGCGCATTCTTAGCGACCGGCCGCTCAACGCCGAGACTCCCGTCACCTTGCTCGACGCGGAGATCACCCCGACGGAACATCACTTCGTGCGCAATAACGGCCATGTGCCAGAGCGCGCGGTGAAGCGTGATGCGACCGGATGGAAGCTGACCGTGGATGGCGAACTGCGCCAGCCGCTCGCACTCTCGCTTGCTGCACTCCAGCGCAACTTCCCGCAACACACCCGCGCGCTGGTGCTGGAATGCGCCGGCAACGGCCGCGCCGGCTTCACTCCGCCGGCCAGCGGCAATCAGTGGACCCTGGGCGGAGTCGGCTGCGCCCTGTACACCGGCGTCTTGCTGAAGGATGTACTGCAGTCCGCCGGCGTGAAGCCGTCCGCGGTGTTTGTCGCCTATGTCGCCGAGGATCCGCATCTCAGCCAGGCGCCCGGGAAAGACGCCATCTCGCGGGGAGTTCCGATCGCGAAAGCGCTGGATGAGCACACGCTGCTGGCGTGGGAGATGAACGGCGAGCCATTGCCCGCCGTGCACGGCTGGCCTTTGCGCCTGATCTGTCCCGGCTGGCCCGCCTCCACTTCGGGCAAGTGGCTCAAGCGGCTGTGGGTGCGCGACCGCGAACACGACGGCACGAAAATGACGGGCCATTCCTACCGCCTCCCGAAATTCCCCGTCGCGCCCGGCACCGACGTTCCCGCGGACGAGATGAATATCATCGAAGAGCTTCCAGTGAAATCGATCATCACCACTCCCGCGTCCGGGCTCGAGGTCGTCGCGCAGCGGGCTTTTTCCCTGCGCGGCCACGCCTGGAGTGGCTTCGGTGACGTGACCGCGGTGGACGTCAGTTTTGATTTTGGCGCCCGGTGGACGTCCTGCACCTTGAACAAGCCGCGCAACCGCTATGCCTGGCAGCGCTGGAACGTGCAGCTGCAGTTGCCGGGGAAAGGCTATTATGAGATTTGGGCCCGGGCGACCGACCACACCGGCCGAATGCAGCCGATGGTGGTTCCCGGGTGGAATCCGGAGGGCTATTGCAACAACGCCATGCAGCGTATCGGGGTCAGAGCTACATGAAGATCCCGCCCGGGCTTTTGCTGGCGCTCAGCTCTGCGGCTTGCCTCGCCGGCGCGGTGGGCTCTGAACGCCCTGCGTCTGCGCCGAACCTCGCTGCATTCCAAGCCTTGCAGCCGGGCCCCGGCCGCGAACTCGTGCTCGCGAACTGCCTCCCGTGCCATTCCACCGCCGTGATTGCGTCCTCCCATTTATCCCGGGAACGCTGGGATCAGACGATTACCCGGATGCAAAAGCAGAACGGCCTTTGGCCGCTGACGCCCGACACGCGCAAGCAAATCGTGGATTATCTTGCCGCCACGCAGCCGCCGTCCGATCCCGGGTTGGAAAAGGGCAAGGAAAGCCCGTGGGCGACTCCATTGTACCGGCCGAACCCAATTTGGTAAGTTGCCGCTGACGCCACCGACCTCGGGTTGAGCGGAGGGGCGGTTTGCAACCACCCGATTGGGAAGCGTAACGTACCGGCGGTGAGAAACTGCCGCTCCCTAAAACCGCAGCGTGTTCGTGATGAACCATTGCCGGTCGGGCGGGATTCGCACGATGGCGGTCTGGCCGTCGGGATTCGTCGTCACGCGGATCAGTTCGTCGCTGCCGATGAGATTGCGG
>JBKJRG010000686.1:0-5811 GCA_046594805.1 Opitutaceae bacterium
CACGACGGCCGACCTTGGGCCGGCCAATGCGGCCCGGTTGCGCACGCACCCCAATCGCCAGGTGGCGCGCGACGCCACCGCCCTGCTTGCCACGCTCAGCCCGCAGGCGAAACAGAAGGACGACGTGATCGCGAAGCTCGTTTCCGAGGTCGAAAAGCCCGGCGACGCCGCGCGGGGCAAACTGCTCTTCACCGGAGCGTGCGCCGCGTGTCACAAGCTGGGCGACACGGGCCTGGCCAGCGCCGGGCCGCCGCTCACCGGCATGGGCGCTCACGGGCCCGCGGAACTGCTGGTGCACATCATCGATCCCAACCGCGAGGTCGACCCGAGTTTCTGGCAGTGGAATGTCACCACCAAGAAGGGCGAGACCTTCGTCGGCATCATTGCCAATGAGAACTCCGCCAGCATCACCCTGCGCAACCAGGCCGGTGACGTGGAGGTGAAGACGGCCGACATTGTCACCCGCGAAAACACCCACCGCTCGCTGATGCCCGAAGGCTTCGAGGCGCTGGGAGCGGAGCCGCTCCGCGACCTGCTGGCCTACATCTGCGGTGGCGAGCAGAATTTCCGGGTGCTCGACCTGCGCGATGCCTACACCGCGGATTCCCGCCGCGGGATCTTCCGGCGCGAGGAAGTGAAGGAAGAGAGCATCCTCCTGCACAAATTCGGCAACGTGACCGTCGCCGGCATTCCGTTCTTCATCATGGATCCCGCCCGCGCGCCCAACGGCACGAACATCGTCGCGCTCAAAGGCGGGCCAGGCACCGGCAACGTGTCCGACGATTTCCCCCAGCGCGTCTCGATCGCCACGCACGCCACCGCCGCCAGCCTGCACTTCCTCGGCGGCGTCGGCGGCTGGGCCTGGCCCTACGGCGGCGACGCCGCGCGCGGCAAGCCGGCGATGAAGGTCACCGTCCATTTCTCGGATGGTTCCACCGAGGAGCACGTGCTCAAGAACGGGGAGCACTTTGCCGACTACAATGGCAATGCCGACGTCACGCAGAGCGTGAACGCGGGCGATTTCACCCGCCGCGGCCAGCTACGTTATTTCGCGCTCAACCTGAAAAAGAAGGGCGCCTTGAAAAAACTGGAGCTGGAAAGCTACGACAACGACATCTCCCCCTGCACGGTGGCGGTCACCGCCGGCGCCGAGCCCGCCAACATCAAAGCCGCGCCACCGGCACCGGCTGTTCCCGCTCCGGTCGCAGCCCAGGTTGCGCCCGGCTCCAACGAAGGCCCCAAGGAAGGCGGCCGGGGCGATGCGCCGCTGCCGCCCTTGCAGCCGGTCGCCTGGGAAGCGGGTAAAACGAAAGTGCTGATTATCGGTGGCGGCAGTTCGCATAATTTCGCGAAGTTCTTCGGCGAGTCCGACAGCGCCACCTTGAAGGCGGCGGGTTTCAGCGTGCATTACACCGAGGATCGCGATCAGGCCACCGCCACTCTGCCGCAGGCGGACGTCGCCGTGATTAGCGTCAATCGCCGGTTCTTCGACACGCCCGAGTACCGCAAGGCGGTTTTCGATTTCGCCGCACGCGGCAAGGGCCTGGTGATGCTCCATCCCGGCACGTGGTACGGCTTCGCCCAATGGCCTGAGCTCAACGCGCAGATTGTCGGCGGCGGCGCCCGCGGCCACGACCGGCTTGGCAAATACCAGGTGAACGCGGTGAAGCCCGTGCACCCCATCATGCAGGGTGTGCCGGCGACGTTTGAGGTGGAGGACGAGCTCTATTACATCAACGCCGAGCCCGACAAGATTCCCGCCGGCACCGCCGCGATCGAGGTCCTGGCCGAAACGTCACCGAGCCAGAAATTCAGCAAGCCCCACCCCGCAGTCTGGATCACGCAGCATCCCAAGGCCCGCGTGGTCGGCCTGACCCTCGGCCACGACCAGCGCGTCCACGACCTGGAGGCGTACAAAGCGCTCCTGACGAACGCCGTCACGTGGGCGGGCAGCAAAAGCCAGTAATCAGTCCACCGTCTCAAGAAGTAATCAGTGGAGCATGCACCCCTGACGCACCGCTCACTCATAACCGATCACTCGTCACTGTTCACTGACCACTGACCGATTACTGCTCACTGATTACCGAACACTGATTACTGATTGCCGATTACTTCCGCCCCCATGCCCACGATCGCCGTCCTCGGTACATTCGACACCAAAGGCGCCGAGCATGCCTTTCTCGCCGAGGCGATCCGGCGGCAGGGGCACGCCCCCTTGCTCATCGATGTGGGCAGCTTGAGCGCCCCGACGGTCAAGCCGGACGTCCCGTCCAGCGAGGTGGCCGCCGCCGCCGGGCCGGATGCCCGGCAAATTCTGGACCGCCGGGACCGTGGCGCGTCGGTCGCTCTTATGGCGCGAGGTGCGGCTGCCATTGTCACCAAGCTCGCTGCCCAGGATAAAATCCACGGCATCATCTCGCTCGGGGGCGGCGGCGGCACCGCGATTGGCACGGCCGCCATGCGCGCGCTACCGATCGGTTTTCCGAAGGTAATGGTGTCCACCCTGGCGAGCGGGCAGACCGCGCCGTACGTCGGCACGACGGACATCGCGATGTTTCCGGCCATCGTCGATGTGTCGGGGATCAATCGCGTCTCACGCCTGATTTTCGAAAACGCCGCCGGTGCCATCTGCGGCATGGTCGCCGCCGCCGAGGCCCGTCGCGGGACCAGCGCCCCCGACCGGCCCATCGTCGTGGCAAGTATGTTCGGCAACACGACCGCGTGCGTCACCGAGACGCGCCGACACCTGGAAGCGAACGGCTACGAGGTGCTCGTCTTTCACGCCACCGGCACCGGCGGCCGCAGCATGGAGGCCTTGATCGACAGCGGCCTCGTTGCGGGCGTGCTCGACATCACCACGACGGAGTGGGCCGATGAGCTCGTGGGCGGAATCCTCGGCGCCGGGCCGGAACGGCTCGATGCCACCGCCCGGGCGGGCATTCCGGCCGTAGTCGTTCCTGGCTGCCTGGACATGGTGAACTTCGGCGAGCGCGCCACCGTTCCGGCGAAATTTGCCGGGCGCACGTTCTACCAGCACAACCCGCAGGTGACGCTGATGCGCACCACGCCCGCCGAAGCCGCTGAGCTCGGCCGGATCCTGGCCGAGAAAATCAACCGCTACACCGCGCCGGTAACCGTGCTCCTCCCGCGCGGCGGCATCAGCATCATCAGCGCGCCCGGGCAGCCGTTTCACGATCCCGCCGCGGATGAGGCCCTCTTCGATGCCTTGACCTCGCGACTCAGCCCGGTCGTCGAGATCGTGGATACGAAGCACGCGATCAATGAACCCGCCTTCGCCCGGCTTTGTGCCGAGGCGTTGCTGAAGCGTCTCGGCCGGGCGGGGAAAGCGCCCTAAGCCAGCGTAGCGCCGGCATCCTGCCGGCCCTCCGCGGCATCGCGTCTTTTGGGGACGCGGCGCCCGCGTTTCGAAAGACTCCGCGGCGAGGGCGCCGCGGCCCCATTCACGAGTGGCTAGAATTGATTCGCCACTGGGTGTCGCAAAAGAGCCCTTGGATGGTCATTTTGAGCGGGGCGAAGTTACCGAGCGAAGCACCTCCTTCTGCCCGCGAAGGCGTTTGTTCGGTCGGCAACGCGAATACCCGGCCGCCATGGAAAAGAGGCCGCTCGACGCCGACAAGGCCCGCGGCCTCGGTCGGCCAGCCCAACTTGACGAATGGGTCCGGTGTCTTATCTAATCTTACACCATGAGAACCACCCTCACCATCAGCCTGCCCAGGAAGATGCGCCGGGAGATCGGTCAGTCGGCACGCGCGTTGCACCTCACCGAAAGCGAGTTCGTGCGCCGTGCGCTGCAGGACCGGCTGTGGGAGGAATCATTTGAGGCCTGCCGCCGCCGGCTGGCACCGCGGGCCCGCGCGCAGGGCATCTACACTGACGAAGACGTTTTCAAATTGGTGTCTTGAAGATCGTCCTCGACACCAACGTGCTGGTCGCGGCGCTCGTGGCCGACGGACTTTGCCGTGACCTCGTCCGCCGGCGCGTGCGCGCGCACGAGCTTTGCACCAGCGAAGCCTTGCTGAAGGAACTGACCGCCACCTTGCGCCGGAAATTCAAAATCGCGGCGCCGGAAATTCCCTGGCTGGCGGAATACCGGGCGCGAGCCACGCTGGTCAAGCCGGCCGCCCTCCCCTCACCCGTGTGTCGTGATCGCGATGACGACACCGTGCTGGCCACCGCGATCGCGGCGCAGGCCCGTGTCATCGTCACGGGTGACGACGACCTGCTCACCCTGAAAAGCCACCGCGGCATCGCGATCCTGACGCCCCGGCAATTTCTCGAGCATCTCGACGGCATGGCTTAATCACCTCCCTGCATGACCGTATTTGAAACCGCAGCCTATTCGGATTCGGGCGTCGGGAACAAATTTCAACGGAGTCGGGCCGCTACTTGTTAATTCCTGAGCATCAGCCGGGCATCGCGAGTACCGGGTGCCCATGTGCCTCATTCCGTGGCTCGCCCGCAGGCTTAACGTGGGTGGCGTCGTGTCGGGGCAGGTTCACGTTGCCGGGACATTTAACAAGTAACAGCCCGACCCTGTTGTTCCAACCGAAACTGGTGCCGGCCGGTCACAGCGTCGCACGGTGAGTGAGATTTCGTTCCACTCGCTCCGCCACACTGCAACGAGCCTTCTCAAAAATGCGGGCGTCTCATCGGCGGTCGCGATGGACATCATCGGCCACGATACGGAAGCGATCAGTCGCCACTACACGCACATCGAGAGCGTGACCAAGCGGTCTGCGCTCAACAAACTGCCGAAGCTGGGCTGACTTGAGCCCTTAAAGTAGGCCTCGCTGGCGCTGCTCAATTAGGAATTGGCCCGGCGTGGCGATGCCCATGCCGTAAATTTCGCGTCCAAGATTCCCGTGGAAATCCGTCTCGTCGAGGGTCAGCAACCAATCGCACCGCGCGGCAAGTGCCGAAATCACGACCGGGCGATCCTTCGCTTTCGGAAAAACGAGTGGCCTATCGAGAGCGAGACGCACCGCCGTAAACTTCAGCGCCGGAGCGACGATTTTACGCCAAGCGGTCTCAGCTGACGCTCCGACCTTCGGCAAATTTCGGCGGGCTTCCTCGTCGCAATAGTCAGTGGATACGAGCACCCATCCTTGAGCGGCTGCCTCGGTGATGAGGAACCGCGAAGCGCCACCGCCTGACCCTGCCGCAGCCAAGAGGACACTGGTATCGAGGAAGAGCTTCACCGTTTGGCTTTGCGAGGCTTCGCGCGAAACGCCGCCATGTCTGACTCGTCGCGAGCGATCCATTGTTCAATTGTGCCCTTCGGCAAATCACGCACGGGCATGGCAACAGCCGGCTGTAAGAAAAGCCCGCCGTCGCGTTCCTCGACGACAACCATGGGATTGCGGAGCTTATCGAGGCCCATTTTACGACGTAACGAGGGAGGCAACGTCAGGCTGCCGCGTTTGGTCAGTGGGATGGTGGTAGACATGCTGCAATGCTGCATTGCGGCATTGCGCTTGCAAGCGCCAACCCGTGATTTTCGCAGGTCGTCTCGAAAGGTCTTGGGCCGAGCCGAAGGGGTCACGTCAGGAATTGGGACAAAATCGCTTTGACGGCCGGATGGTCCATCGCACCGCTCTCCCGATACCGATGCAGCAGCGGGCCGAGACTGCTCGCGGCGCCCATTTGCAGACGCTGCGCCAGCCATTCTTTCGAAACGGAGGTGGTGCGCTTCAGTGCGGCGGCGAGCGTCAGCTTTTCCGGGGCCGACTTCCTGGTGGGCAGGCTCGAGAGATTAATCTGCAGCGCACCGGCGAGTCGCCGCAATTGCTC
>JBKJRG010000095.1:0-4033 GCA_046594805.1 Opitutaceae bacterium
GATGCTGCGGACGACACCAATCAGGAGCTGGACGACCACGAGCGCCGCGGTCTGCACCCAGGTGCCCACGAGTCGCAACATGACTGCCACCGCAAACCGCGCCACGACGAAAGCCAGCGGAACCGAGGCCGGAACGAAGAGCAGCACGAGCAGCCACCACGGCCGCGCCACGAACCAATACCACACAGCAAGGCGGAACGGAATCGATGCGGCGGCGACCATGCCCGGATTCATTGGCATGCCGGGCCGCAGTGGAGGAACCGGCGGCGGGACCGGCCCCGCGTACTGGCGCGCGATGAGAATAGCTGCCACCGCCACCACCGGCACCACCAAAAGAAAGATCCACCGCCAAGGCCGCGCGAACAACCAGCGCGCGATGCGCCCCAGCCCAACGCCCAGCTGGTCCAATGCGGCGAAGCGCAGCATGCCCGGCCACACCCGGCTGCTCGGCAGCGGGCCAAACGAATCCGCCGCCGCCCAAGCGGCCACCCGAGCCCAAATTGAAATGTAGGGGCGTCGCTCGTCGACGCCCGCGACGAAGGGACAGGCGCGGGCGTCGACAAGCCACGCCCCTACAACTTTCTTCCGCCGCTTCAGCACATCGACCGGCCACACCACCAGGTAGAGCACCGCGAAGACGATCACCGCGCCCGCCTTCAAAAGCGCAGCCAGCATGATCAGCGCACCCCAGCCCACACGGGCAAGGGCGAGCCCCAACACCCGGCCCGCCAGCGCAAAGCGCGAACCACCGGGTGCCAGCGCAGGGAACTGCAGGAAATCGCCCGCCGTCCAGCCGGTGCGGGCCACGACCGCCACCGGGCTGTCCCCCGAGGTGTTGCCCAATTTCGCCGCCAGCATCGGAATCAAATACAGTGCGGCGATCAGCGACGCGATCTGCGAGAAGACCACGGCGAGGGCCATGTCGCCGAACACCTGGCCGGCGACGCCCTCGACAAAAACGATCGGGAAGAAAACCGCCACCGTCGTCAGCGTCGAAGCCACCACCGGCATCGCGACCTCGCTCGTGCCGCGGACCACGGCCTTCATCGGATCGTCGCCCTCCTCGCGACAGCGGAAAATACTTTCGAGCACCACGATGGCGTTATCGACGAGGTTGCCCACCCCGAGCGCGAGCCCCCCGAGGGAAATGATGTTCAGCGAAACGCCGGCCATGTACATCGGCGCAAACGTCGCGAGAATGGAGACCGGGATGCAGAGGCTCACGATGAGCGTCTGGGTCACGTTGCGGAGGAACAGGTACAGCACCGCAATCGCGATCAGGCCGCCGAAGAGCGCATTTTCCTTCACCTCCCGAATCGAGTTGTCGATGAAGACGGATTGATCGGAGAGGAGCTGCACCGTGGCGCCGGGCGGGAGCTGAAAATTCACGTAATCCGTCATCCGCCGCCGGTTGATCAACTCCTGGGATGCGTCCCGCGCGCGTTGCATTTCCGCCATGGCGGCGGCTTGCGCAGCCTCGCGCTGTTCCGCCGGAGACTTCCTTTTCAGGTCGGGCGCCTTCTGGGCCGCGGCGGCGGGGAGGGCGGCGGGGGCACCGGGCTTCCGCAGGTTGGTGACGTAGGCCTGCTGCTCAACCGAGCCGAACAACGCACTCTTCACGGCCGCCGCCACCACTAGGACGTTCGCGTCCGCCTCCTTGAAGATTTCGATTTCGACACTCTCGTTGCCATTGACCCGCGTGATGACCTGCCGGTCTTCATGGAAACGCTCGACGGTCGCAATATCGCGGAGCCGGATGTCGACGTTGTTTTGCCGGCCCACGATGAGCGCCCCGATTTCCTCGAGCGTCCGGAATTCGTTGAGCGTGCGGATGAGATATTCGGTCTGGCCTTCGCGGAGATTGCCGCCCGGCATGTTGACGTTGCCCTGCTGGAGGCGCGTTGAAATCTGGGCGATGTCGAGCCGCAGAGTGGCGAGCTTGCTCTCGTCGAGCGCGACGAGGAACTGCTCCTCGAGCCCGCCCTTGATCTGGATGGCGGCGACCCCGGGAATGGCCTCGAGCTTCCGCTTGATTTCGTTCTCCGCCAGGTGCCGCAGGGCGTACAGCGATTGCGGCCCCGCGAGCCCGACGCGCAGAATCGGATCCAGCGATGGGTCGTAGTGCAACAGCAGCGGGCGCTGCGCCCCTTCGGGAAAGCGAAGCCGGTCCACTTTTTCGCGCACCTCCTGCGCCACGAGGTCCATGTCGGTTTTCCACTGGAATTCGAGGACGACATCGGACTGCCCCGCCTTCGATACCGAGCTGATCGTGACGAGCTTTGGAATGATGCCGAGCTGCTGCTCCAGCGGGCGGGAGATCACGTTCTCCATCTCCTCCGGCGCGGTGCCCGGATAGGACGTCCGCACGGTCAACGTCGGGTAGCTCATGTCCGGCATGAGCGTCAACGCGAGCCGCTGGTAGGAGACCCAGCCGAACACGCCGACGGCGAGCGTGACCATGAGGATCGCCACCGGGCGCCGCACCACCAGGGCGAAGTGCGAGTCCTCGATCCGGAAATCTTGCGGGCGCGTGCTCACGAGCAGGCGCGGTGGTTGGAAGGGCGCAGTTCGGAGCCCGGCCTGAGGGCGGCCGAAGGAATGCCCGGCCTTGCGCGCGCCCAAGGCCGTGCGCGGGCGTCGGCCAGCGACGCCCCTACCTCCAAGGACTCATTCGCAGTTGGCTCCAAAACGATTGATGGCTTCAGTCACCCGGTTTGTCCGCGGGCTTGGCCCCGGCGCCGGCCTTGGTCGCTTCATCGCCCTTCGGAGGTGCGGGCACCGGGTCCGCCGGTTTCGGGACGGGAGCACCGGGGGCAGGAACGGCCCGAACCATCGAACCGTCCTTGAGCCCGCTCTGGCCCAGGACGATCACGGGCGTGCCGACCTCGAAGCCGGAGAGCGCCTCGACGTGGGTGGGATCCTCGAAACCCGCGGTGAGTTTCCGCTTCACGGCGCGATCCTTGACGATGGTGAAAACGTAACGCTCGCCGCCCTCGTACACCACGGCGCGCTTCGGAATCAGCACGGCATCGGCGCGGGTGTTGGTGATGACGCGGACTCCGACGAACAGCCCGGGCGGAAGATCGGTGGGTTTTTCGCCGCGGACACCGATGGTAACCTTGAAGGTCCCGCTCTTCGGATCGATGACGGGACTGATGCGTTTGACCCAGCCCTTGAAACTCTTGTCGGGCAAAAACTCCGAGGTCACCACCGCGGCCTGATCGACCGCGACGACGGGCAGGTAGCGGCCAGGCACAAAGACGCGCGCCACAATCTCGTCGAGTTTCACCAGCGAAAACAGCTTGGTGCCGGTGCCAACCCGCGCGCCCACTTGGGTCTCGCGCGAGGCAATCACCCCCGCGAAGGGCGCACGAACGGTGGCGTAGGAGAGGCGGAGCCTGGCTCGCTCGAGGCGAAGCCGGGACTGTTCCACCTGGAAGCGTTGATCGTCGTGCTCCTGCTTGTTGATCAAGTTTCGTTTGAAGAGATCCTCGGTGCGTGCGAAATTCTGCTGGAGGTGCTCGAAATTCGCGCCGCTTTCCTCGGCGTCGACGCGCAGCTCGCGATCCTCAATCTTGAGCAGCACCTCGCCTTCCTGCACGATCCGACCCTCCTCCACCAGCAGCGCCTCCACCTGGCCGCTGGTCTGCGGGTAAAGGTCGACGATCGATTCGGTTTCCAAGGTGGAATTGAAACTGAGGAACGCCGCGATGGGTCCACGGAAAACGGCGGCCACTTCCACCGGGACGGCCTCGGCCGCAGCTTGCCGCGCGCGCTCTTTTTCCGCGGCTTTTTGCGCAGCATCAGCGGGCGAGCCCTCAGGGTTGGCCACCGTCGGCGCAGTTGCGCCCGCGGCCGGAGCGGCATTGGCCGTCGGGGCGGCCGCCTTGGGCTTGCAACCCGAAAGACCGGCCAACGCCACCGCGAGCAGAACAAAGGTGAACCGCCGAAACAGGGCAAGCAAAGGGTCAGGCACGGGAAAGGGCACAGGGCAGGGTCGATCGCGGACTAGGGTATTACGTCAAAAGAGGGG
>JBKJRG010000777.1:0-6119 GCA_046594805.1 Opitutaceae bacterium
GCCTCGAGCCGCGATCGCCGCCATCGTGGCGACGGGTGGTCATCTCCGCGTCCGTCGTGAAACGGACGGCTCGCTCAATTTGCTCTCGCTGCTTCAACCCGCGACCGCGCCGCCGCCCGGGCCGCCCGCCGGGGGCCCGCCGGGCCCACCCGCGCCTGGGCCTGCGTCCGCACCCATGCCCGATGTGACCGTGGGCGAATTCGTGTTGCAGGATTTCCAGATCGAAATCGCCGACCTGAGCGCACCCCGTCCGGTGGAGCTCGCGCTCAGCGCGTTGCAACTCTCGTTGAAAAACGTGACCCTGGCCGAGGGCGCCGCCCTCCCGCTCCAGCTCGCTTTTGAATGGGCGCCTCGAGGCACGGTCCGCCTCGCCGGCACGGTCGGACTCAATCCCGTCCAAGCCGATCTCAAGTTGGAATTATCCGGGATGGAAATCCTCCCCCTGGGACCCTTGCTCGAATCGTTTGCCCACGCCCGGCTGACGCAGGGCACGGTGAGTGCGATCCTGGATACACAGGTTTCTTTGCCCAAGGGCCAGCCGCTCGCGGCCAAAGTAAGCGGCGAAGTAAGCCTGGAGAAATTCGCGCTGGTCAGCGGCGAACACAACGAGGAGCTGGCCGGCTTTGCGGGAGTAACGGTGCGTGGGTTGCGCGCCGCCATGGCGCCGGACCTCACTCTGGCGATTGAGGAAGTCGACGTCGCCGCGCCCTACGCGCGCGTGGTGCGCGCGGCCGACCTGTCGCTGAATTTGGCTTCGATCATGAAGCGCGGCCCGGCCTTGCCGGCCGACCCGGCCAAGCGCACCGCGGCGGCGGTTCCGGCCGCGCCGCCCGCGGCTGCACCGCAGATCGAGGTCGGCCGCATCGCGATCGCTGACGGTGACTTTCGTTTTACCGATCGCTCGATGACGCCGGCGGTGGGCACGGCGATCAATGGATTCGGCGGGACCTTGACCGGCCTGTCATCGGCCAATCCGCAAAAAGCCGATCTCGCATTGAAGGCCATGGTCGATGGAGCCGGGCCACTTTCGATTACCGGCAAAGTCGATCCCTTGAAGGCGAAGACATCCGTGGATTTGAAGATCGAATTGAAGAATATGGATCTCGTTCCTTTCAGTCCCTACAGCGGAAAATTCGCCGGCTATGAGCTGGCGCGAGGAAAGCTGGTGGTCGACGTGAAGCTGCTGATGGACGGCAAGAAAATCGATGCGGCCAACGTGTTCACGCTTAACCAGCTCACGTTTGGCAGTCCGGTGAAAAGCCCAGTGGCCACCAAACTCCCGGTGCGCCTCGGCGTGGCGTTGCTCAAGGATGCGGACGGGAAAATTGTGCTCGAGGTGCCGGTGCAGGGCAGCATGGACGACCCCAATTTTCAGGTCGGAGCCGTGGTCTCGCGCGTCGTCGTGAACCTGCTCACCAAGGCGGCGACGTCCCCGTTTACGCTTTTGGGGGCGGCCTTTGGTGGAGGCGGCGATGAGCTGGCCTTCCAGGAATTCGCGCCGGGTTCGGCCGCGCTGCAGGAAAACGAGCTCAAGAAACTGCAGGCGATGACGAAGGCGCTGACGAATCGTCCCAGCCTCAATCTGGAACTCGAGGGCAGTTTCGATGCCGCCGCCGATACCTACGCGCTCAGGCGCGTAAAGCTCGCCGAAAACGTGCGTCGTTTAATCTGGGATACGAAAACCTCCGCGGACTCCAGCCTCCCGCCCCCGGCGCAACGCCGCATCACGCCCGAGGAAAATGTCGCCGCCATCAAGCGGTTGTTCGACGAGGCATTCCCGCCCGGGACGGAGTTCGGCGCGCCCGTTGCTCCCGCGCCGGTCGTAGCTTCGCCCCCACCGGCACCGCCGGTTGGGTTTTTTCGCCGGGGGTATAACCTGATCACGTTTCAGGGCAGAAAGTCCGCGCCCACGCCGGCGCAGAGGGAAGGCGCGAAACAGAAAGTGGAACATGACCAGGCGGTCGTGGCCGCGGCCAAAGCCGGACTCCCCTTCGACGAAATGTGCAGCCGGCTCGCCGAAAAAATTCCGGTGGACGACAACGACCTCCGCGCGCTCGCCCAAGCCCGCGCCGAGGCCGTGCGCGACTATTTGACCGGGATCGGCAAAATTTCCGCGGAGCGGCTGGTCCTCGCCAAAGACCGAGTCGACCCCGCGAAGGCCGTCCACCGGCCGAGGGTGTCGCTGCATCTGCAATAAAAGCCAGCCGTCGGGGACGCGGTTCACCAGCGCGTGAACCCATCGGGATCGGAGCGATTTCAACGGCGTCGGGCCGACTCGGTTCGGGTTTACCTATGCCCGGATTCTTAACAACTAGCGGGCTGACCCATGTCGCGAATCGCGAAACGCGAGCGGACGAACCCGGCGCTGCCTGAATCGCTCTGTGGCGCTGTCCGGCCTCACGGTGCGTGCAAGCGTGATAATATCGGGATTCCTGGCATGTCTCTTTACGCTCCTGCCCAGTAACATCTCGACCCTTTCGTTCGTTTCCTCTCTAAACTGGCCGCAAAGGCGCCGCCGGCAGAGCTCGACGATTCGTCCGTTCAAGTGAAACCCTCTAGCCTGGTATGAAAAATACACTCCGTTCGCGCGCCGCTTCCCCCAGCGCTCTCCTCGGCGTCGTCTTCGCCTCCGCCCTCGGCCGCGATGCCGTCACCCTGAAACGCGTCGAGCAGCCCCGGGCCTTCCGCGGACGCGCGACCGGCTTTCGCCCCGGGTTGACGGGCTTGGCTGCGATGTCTGCCGCCTTGTTTTCGACGCAGCCCGCGCTTGGCGCCTCGGCCGCGGCCGCGACGAGCGAGAAGAACGTGCTCGTTCTTTCGCCTTTCGAGGTCAACGCCGCGCAGGATTCTGGCTACATCGCCACCAACACCCTCTCCGGCAGCCGCGTCAATACGCCGCTCTACACCACGCCGAGCGTCACCAGCGTCTTCACGCGCGACTTCCTCGACGACATCGCCGCGAATGACCTCGTTGAAGCCTACGCCTACGGGCTCAATGTCGATGCCGCCGAGCAGGCCGAACAGTCGCCGAATTTCCGCGCCAATATTTTCTCCGACAACGCCGTCAACATTCGCGGCCTCAATGCCGCCACGGCCCGCAACTACTTCGTGTGGTCGGTCAACGGCGACAGCTACAACCTCGAGCGCCTCGATTTCTCTCGCGGTCCCAACAACATCCTGTTCGGGCTCGGCGGCCAGGGCGGGGTCGTCAACTCGACCACGAAACGCGCCATCCTCAACCGCAACGTCACCAAGCTTCAGCTTCGCGCCGGTCAGTGGGATCTCTATCGCGGCGGCCTGGACGTCAACCGGAGCCTCGGCCGCAACGTCGCGCTGCGGTTGAATTTGCTGAGCCACAACGAGGGCGGTTGGAAGAATCACGCGAATTACAACAAGGAGGGCGTTCACGCCGCCGGCACCTGGCGCGTTTTCGACTCCCGAAACTTCGGCACGACCGTCCGCGGCGAATACGAGAAGCTCGATCTCGACCGGGTGCTAGCGTACCGCTTCCCGTTCATGGATGGCGTTTCCAGCTGGAACGGCGTCGGTGTTCCCGCTTCCGGCGTGCTCACGGGCATCGTGGGCACCGGCACCATGGCCACCAACCGGCGTTCCTTCGATCAGAGCGCGGGCGCGTTCTTCTCCACGACCGGCGTCCGCCGCACCGCGGGCCCTTCCGGCACCAGCTGGGCCGACGAGTCGATCGTCCCGCGCGACCTGAGCTTCTACGGCCCGGACAACCGCAACGATTCCACCGTCGAAAATTTCAGCGTCATGCTGGAGCAGCGTCTCTTCCGAGACCTCTTTATCGAGGTCGCGTTCAACCGCCAGGAAGACGACATGCGCTACAACCAGGTTGATGGCTATCGAGTTTACCGCGACCCGCGCCTGACCGTGAACGGCACGAACAATCCGCGTTACGGCCAATTCTACAGCGACTTCGACTACCAGGCGCGGGGCAACGATGTCCGCGTCGACGAGCAGCGCATCACCGCCTCGTATGAACGCGACTTCGGCAAATGGTTTGGCCGCCACCAGCTCGCCGGCCTGGTATCGCGCCGCGAAAACCGCTCGCACGACACCACGTTCGGCTTCGACGACGTGGCCACCAACGGGGTGCTGATCATCCGCCGCTGGATCTCCGACGGCGATGCGGGGCAGTTCACCGGGTTTAATCCGCAGCAGATCGCCCGGCAGGCGTCGGCGGCGGGCCTCGACGTCGGATTCCGGCAGAGCGCGCTGAACTATTCCAACAACCGCCAGGACACCGCGCAGATCGTGCACGTCGGAAACTTTTTTCAAGGTCGGTTGAGCACGGTCTACGGCGTCCGCAAGGACGAACTCCTCCGGCGCAACGTGCTGAACGGCACGAGGGATGTCGTCCAGAACGACCCGCTCTACCGTCGGGTTCGCCAATGGAACAACTTCCAGCTTACGCCTTGGACCAAAGCCGCCGAGGACTACACGCGTACGAAAGGCTTCACGCTGGGGTGGTCGGCCGAGGCCCCGGTCCGCGTTTACTACAACGAATCCGAGAGCTTCGTGAACCAGTCCGGCCAGGTGCTCGTCGATCTCTACACCCGGAGCGATGATTTTCCTCCGCGCGTGGGCGAGGGGCGCGACATGGGCCTGCGCTTCCGGCTCTTCGACAAACGCGTGCAAGGCAGCATCGGTTACTTCGAAACCAATGACATCGGCCAGCGGCACTTCCTTCACGGTTCGATGCCCCAGGCACTCGAGTTCGTCGCTCGCGACCTGCTGCGCCTGCCTGAGCAGCGCGGCTTCCAGGACAAGGTCGACGTTTCCAGCGACGGCTACGAGTTCGAACTCACGGCGAATCCGACCCGCAACCTCCGGCTGCACGTAAATTATTCCCGCACCAACCTCGCGACCTCGAACCATGGGCCGGACGCGAAGGCGATTCTCTTCGGTCAACTTATCCCGGTGTGGGATCGCTGGGTCAGCGGTTGGCGACAAGGACCGGGCGAAGTCCTGCCCGCCGGGGTCAACGACAACTCCGCGCCCGCCGTCAGCGTTTCCGATCTCGGCCGGCCGCTCACCTTCTTCGAAGCCCACGGCAACGGCATCGATCCCGCGTATGCCCGCGGCACGCGTGGTCCCAACCCTGCGGTGACCGGATCGCGCGGGCTCGCGGATCACATCAACTTCGCGAACTGGGGTTCGGACATTTGGTTTCAGGATGGCATGCCGCCGCGCCGCCACCGGCGGGACAGCTTCAACGCGGTCGCCAACTACAGCTTCGACACTACGTCGCGGTTGAAGGGCTGGACGGTCGGCGGGAGCGTCCGCTGGCGTGGAAAGCCGATCATCGACCGCTATTTCGATGCGAACAGCAACGTGATCGTCGCTTGGGGCCAGGACCGCTTCGATACCGATATGACAATCGGGTACACGCGCAAGTTCGAGCGTTTCACGCTCAAGACGCAGCTGAATGTGCTGAACGTCCTCGATGCGTATACCACCGAGGTGATCAACGTCGCGGGCAACTCCGACGAGCGAGGGCACCTACAGTGGCATGACCCGCGCAGCGTGCGCCTGACGCT
Organism: Opitutaceae bacterium; assembly: GCA_046594805.1. Lineage (GTDB taxonomy): Bacteria > Verrucomicrobiota > Verrucomicrobiia > Opitutales > Opitutaceae > ER46. Next base: position 5,565 of record JBKJRG010000777.1, read on the forward strand.
GGACTTCACCTTTTGAGGCAGCGTTCCAAGGGGCCCGTGACATCGCGGCCTGAACGTGCCGGCCTTGGTCCGTGGCGGCAAAAGGCGGCCGAACACCTCAAAGGCGGCCGCACCCTACCAGTACGAACACAACTGTGGGGCAAAAGGTAAACGGTAAGGCCTGAGCCGGACCGATTCGGTTGGAACCCATCCTGACTCTCAAAGCGAAACCCGTGAAAGGTGGAGCGCCTGACCCCGTACAACTGGTCCCGTACGATTGGTCCTCCTTCTGTAAAATGGATTGAAGTTGGACTTTGGTTGCGGCTTCGCCGCGCGTGTACCTCTGTGACGGTTGGATGAGAATCAAGGTCCGATCGATCTCGCACGGCACGCGGCGCGGGTTTTGCCTGGAGGCATGCTTTCGGTTCCTCGTAGCTGCGGATGGCGCGGATGGGCGTGCCTCGGCCTGGCGATTACGCTCAGCCCGTTCGCCGCCGCCGCGGAATCCCCGCGGCCGAATGTGTTGTTCATCGCGGTCGACGATCTCGCGCGCTCGCTCGGGTGCTACGGTCATCC
>JBKJRG010000780.1:0-6411 GCA_046594805.1 Opitutaceae bacterium
CAACGCGCTCCATCTTTCAGTGGTTTCGATTTGAGAGTCGGTATGGGCTCAGAATGTGCCCTTAATCCCCAGCGTCAGCTGGACGCCGGTCGTCAGCACCTGGTAAGGCCGGGCGTAGCCAGGGGTCTGCGAGCCATAGCGTAACAGCGTTTCGGGTACGTCGAAGACATTCTGGCCGCTGGCGTAGAGGAAAAGGTTCGGACGGAGCTGGTAATCGATGTTCACATCCAGCCGGGTGCGAGCCTTGGAATACTCGAACGCATCCAACCCCAACGCGGGGATGTTATTCTGCCGCTGCTGTCCGCGATAGTTCCACTTGGCCATTACGGAGAAGGGCTTTCGGATGAAGTCCACCCCCCAGTTGGCGCTTTCCGGGATGAAGCCGTCGAACTCGGCATCCTGATCGCCCTCCAGTTTCAGTTTCGTCCCGTTGACGAAGGCCTGGAAGTAGCGGCCCCATCCTCCCAGCGCGCGCAGCGAATGCCGGAGATTGAACTCCACCCCGCTGACCCGCGCGCTGCCGGGCAGGTTGTAACGGGTCGAGATTTGCCAGCCGGCATAGCGCGGATCCAATCCCAGGAGCTGCAAATCGGCTTCCGTGGCAATCCGCACGGCTGCACCAAAGAAGTCCTGGATGTCCTTGCGGAAAGCGCCGGCGCTGAACAGCCCCCCCTGCTCGGTGTAGTATTCGATCGACAGGTCGTAATTGTCCGCCGACCAGGGACGCAAACCGGTGTTGCGCACCGTGATTCGACCGGGAATTTGAGTGGGATCCGGCACATTGTCGCCGAAATCGCTTTCATCGATCGTCGCGTTCGGGACGATGTTGGTGAAATCCGGCCGACCATACGTCTTCGCGTAGGCGGCGCGCGCCAGCAGGTTGTCCCGGATTTGATACGTGAGGTGGACGCTCGGGTAATAACCGTCGTAGGAACGCGACGCCTTGAAGCCCCGTTCCTGCCGCGTCACCGCGAGCTCCTGCAGCGATCCGGCGGCGCCCGCTTCACGCCGTCGAATTCTCGCGCCGGCGGGCGTCCGGGCGAAGCTCCCATTCGCCGCGCGCAAAAAGACCGCGTTGGGATCGTACCGGATGCCCTCGCCGTCCGCGGCGGTTTTTTCATAGCGGACGCCGGCGAGCAGCTTGAGCCGGTTGCGGAAGAGCCCGAGCTCGGCCTGCAGGTAACCGGCGGAAACCGCCTCCTGCAGCCGCTCGGAATTGTTCAGCCGGAACAGTTCCTCGGCCGTGACCTGGGCCGGCGACTTGCCGAAAAGCGCCGGGTTCGCCTGAAAGGCCCGCCAGACCGTGGCGGTCGAGACCCACGGCATGTTGCGGAAACCGAAGTTCTCCTCCTGGCCCACGTAATTCTTCATGCGATACGGCGCCGGCGAGTCCGGCGTGGCCGGATCCCCGTCCGGGCCATGGTACGACCAGACGATGCTCTGGCGGCGCACGTCGCGCACCTGAATCCGGTGCAGGGCGCCCGCCTGAATCGCGGCGGGGAAGGACAGCGCGCGCAGGCTCTTGCGCACATCCAGCTTGCCGTTGGCCAGGCTGTCGCGAATCAGGCGGGGGGTGGAGGCGGCCGTGTTCAGCTGGTAGTTGTCCAGGTTATACAGATCGAATTCCCGCTCGTTGTTGTCGAAGACGCGGATCGTCTGCGGCCGCACCGCATCGATGCCGGCAAAGCTCACGCGCACCGGCACCCGCGCGGTAATCACGAGGTTGCGGAAGCGGCCGTTGATGGTGTCCTGGTACCCGCCGGCTGAATTCGACAGGCCCAGGGCCGCGAACACCCGCCAGTTGCCGTCATCGAAGCGGTAGCGCAGGTTCGCCGCCTTGGCGTCGAGCGTCTGGCGCACGCCCGCCCCACCATTCATCAGGGTGACTGCGCCACGCCCGGTGGCCCCGGAGGTGAAATCGTCGCCGTAGGTCATCCGCACTCCGGCGGGGGTGGTGGGGTTGGCGTTGGTACCGGTGGTGAGCGCGATGGAGACGTTCGAGCGATCGGAAACGAAGCGGCTGCGCTCGAGGTTGAGCGACACCACCCCGTTGGGCGTGACCCGCCAGTCGGCTTTCAGCCCGACCGCGTTGCGCGCATTCCTGCGGGGGACGCTGTTGAGCTGAAACGACTGCAGGTAAGGGCGGCTGAACGAGGCCCCCGTGTTCGTGCCGCCGGCATTGTAGGCCCGCGGCACCCACTCCATCTCGATGAACCGGTTCTGGCTCTGGCCGGTCACCACCAGGCCGAAGGTCTTGGAAACCGGCAGGGTGTAATCGAACGTGAAACTGGGGAGAATTTTGTACACCCGCTCGTCGGTCGTGTGCGGGACCTTCTGTAGGCTCATCGTGCGGTGATTGCCCGACACCCCCGCGCTGTAGCGCAGCTGCGCGTTTTTCCGCTCAAATGCGCTTTTGCTGACCATGTCGACCGACCCGCCCATCGAGTCGGCCGGCGACGAGGGCGTCGGCACCTTCGTGACCTCGATGCGCGAGATGTTGTTGATCGACACCTGGGTGAACTGAAAAACGCGCGACGAGCCCTGCGGATTGCCGGTGTTCGCCATCTGCAGTCCATCCCCCGACACCACGGCCAGGTTCGTGGGAAACCCCCGCACCGAGACCGATGCCACCGAACCGCCTGACTCCCGATCGTATTCGGCGGTGATGCCCGGCATGAATTTGAGAAACTCGCCGACGTTGCCGTCCATCACGTCGCCCAGCGCATCGGCCGAGATGACGTTCTTGATGTTGGGGGCGAATCGCTGCTCGTTGATCGCAATGGCCGCGGCATCGGTTTCGCGGGCGGTGGAGACGACAAAGGAGTCGAGCTTCACCGTGCTGGCCGCATCGGTGCCATAGCGCGCGGCATTGGTGAGATTGACATCCTGTTCGAGCGTCACGCCGGGCCGGACCGTCACCGCCACATCTTGCGCATCGAGGCCCGTGAAAAATACCTCCAGCACGGCCGGCCCGCCGGGCACGCCGGACAACCGGTAGCTGCCCGATTGATCGGTGAACGCCACGAGGGGGGTGCCTTTCACCGCCACGCGCACGTTGTTGAGGTACTGGCCGGAAGCGACGTTGGGCACGCGGCCCGCAATCTCGCCGGTGGGCGTCGTGGCCGCGCGGCCCGCGGCTTCGGCGGCCACGGCAACAGGTCGGGCCGGAAACAGCGCGAGCGCGGCTGCGGCAAGGCAAAGCAGAGAAAGACGACGATTCATAGTGGAACGAAATAGCTGTCAGTCCGAACCGCCCTACCGATAGTCGGCGCCCGTCAGGCTCTCCAGCACCGATTGCTGCCACGCGCGGAGCTGTTGTTCCAGTTTCGCCGCCACCGCCGCATGAGTCTCGATGAGATTATTTTTTTCGGCCGGATCGCTGCGCAGGTCGAAGAGCTCCTGCCCTGAGCCAGGCTCGCCATCGACCACGAGCTTGTAGTGATTGTCGACGTAGGCCCGGGGCCCGGCGAAGTCCCGCTCCTGAATATCCGGGTGATGGAAATTCGAGAAATTGCGGGTGGCGCCCTCCGCCCCCAGCTTGGCCAGCGGGGTGGTTCCTTTTTGCAGCTCGGGATCGATGTAGGGTTTCGCCCGCGGATCCTGGCGGGCACGGCCATTCCAGAAACCGATGGGCTTCGGACGCTCCGTTAACCTGCCGTCGAGCAATGGCGTCAGGTTGATGCCATCCAGCGGGCGCTTGGGCAGGGGCTGGCCCGCCAGCGCGCAGAGCGTGGGGAGAATGTCGCTCGTGACCGTATTGACGTTGCTCGCACGCGGCTGGCGGATGCGCGCGGGCCATTCGATCAGCCCCGGCACGCGCAGGCCCCCCTCATACACGGTGCCCTTCTGTCCCCGGAAAGGCACGGTGGCATTCGCTTCCGGCGGAGTGCCATTGTCGCCGCAATACCAAAGGAGCGTATTCTCGCGCAAGCCCGCGCCCCCGAGGCGATCGCGCAGCTGTCCGATCGCGCGGTCCATGGCGGTGATCTCGGCAAAACGTTCACGCAACACCTCACGCTGCAGCCGCTGCACCGGACGGCCGGTCTCATTCGAGGTCAGTCTCACCTGCCGGTTCGCAAAGCTCGCGGGGAGCGTGTCGTAGAGGGCGAGATCCTCCGGCAACCCGCGGTAGGGCTCGTGCGGCGAGCCAAACCAGATCACCACAAAGAAAGGGCGGCCGCTTTGCTTCGCCCCTTCGATGAACCGGATCGCCTCCGCGACGACGATCTCGGAGCTCTCGCCCTTGAACTGCTCGGGTGGCCCGCCGTTGCGCGAGAGATACGGGCTCAGCTCGAAGAAATTGTCGTGCGAGACCCACGTTTCGAAGCCCATCGCACCCGGATTGGTGGGCGACGCGGCCTTGACCGGCCCCAGGTGCCACTTGCCGAAATGCCCGCACGCGTAGCCGGCGGAGCGAAGGATTTGCGCGATGCCGATCTCCTCCGGGCGCAGGGACCAGCCGGGGTTGAATGTCCCGGAACGATTGGGGTGGCGCCCGGTGATTATACTTGCGCGCGTCGGCGAGCAGCTCGACGCCCCCGAGTAAAATCGATCCAGCCGCAGCCCCGTGCGGGCCATTTCGTCGAGGACCGGCGTCTTCAGATACGGGTGCCCGTTATAGCCCGTCTCGTCCCAGCCATGATCGTCGCCCATGAGGAGGACAATGTTCGGCCGCTCGGCCGTCTGCGCCTGGACACCAGGCAACCAGGCGGCGCAGAGGATGCCGGCGGCTCCGGTCACGACGGAAAGAACTCGAACATTCACAGGATAAAGCGGGGAAGGATTGCGGCCGCGCCGCAAGCGGATTTCTTGCTGGAGCTCCTTTATCCGTCGCAGCGAAGGAAATACTCCGAAGCTTCAACCCTGGAAACCTGACCACCATGACCCGCCTGAACACGTTGACGCTCGCCGCCACTTGCATCGCCCTCTTCACGACCACCGAGGCGCGGCCCGCCGAACCCGCCCTGCCCGCCCCGCCGGCCGCGGCCAAGGAGCCCGTCGTTGAGCTGAGCCCATTCACCGTGAACACCAGCCGGGATGTGGGCTATCAGGCGGAGAACACCCTGGCCGGGAGCCGGTTGAACACGCAGTTGCGCGACACCGCCGGCTCGGTCTCGGTTTTCACCAAGGAATTCCTCGACGACGTCGCGATCACCGACCTGCGGGAACTGGTGCAATACTCGGTCAACACCGAGATGAATACCAACGAGAATCAGTCGGGCTCCGGCCAGAACCCCATCGTGAACGCCCAGAGCCTGACGCCCACGATTCTCATCCGCGGCCTGGCCGCCAGCCAGGGCATGGATTATTTCACGAGCATCACCCCCACCGACCCGTATCGTGTCGGCCGGTACGAAGACAGCCGCGGTCCCAACAGCATTCTTTTCGGCATTGGAGCCCCCGGCGGACTGCTCAACCAATCCTCGAAGGTCGCCACCACTCGCGGCAACAACGCTTCGCTCCGCCATGGTTTTGGCTCCTGGGATCGGAGCCGGCTCGAACTCGACGCCAACCGCGTGCTGGCGAAGGACAAGCTCGCCGTCTCCCTCGCTGCGCTGCATCAGGAAAATGGCGGCTGGCGCGCCTTCGATTACCAGGACAAGGACCGCATCTTCGGTTCGGTCACCTACCGTCCACTCCGCACCCTGACCCTCAGCGTCATGGGCGAAACCGGCCGCGACGTCGGCGCCGTGATTCGCTCCAGCGTGGAGGCGGACGCCGCGCTGGCCTGGTACGACAACCGCCAGGCGCGGGGGGTGGCGGCCGTGACATTTGTGCCGAACAACACCCTGCCGTCAGCCGCCCAGCAAGCGGTGGGCGTCACGACCCGGGACGGCATCCGCACCGGCAGCAATCGCCGCGCAATCTTCATCGAAAACGACGGCACGCTGTTCGACGCCATCGGCACCTTCCTGTCCGGCAGCTACAATAATTCGGCGGTGCGCGCGCCCGATGGCACGCGCGGCGTGACCGGCTCGACACTCAAGGTGAAGGATCCCTCGATCTATCCGGACAACGCCAACGCGGCCGGCCCGGGGATGTTTCGGAATCAGAGCCTGAAAAACTACACCCTCACGGCGGACTGGCAGGCGACGCGAAATCTGGTCTTCAACCTCGGGCACAATTACCAGGATACGACGGCGAACGTTTACCTGATGACGGGCAGCGATCCCACGCTGCGGGGGGATGCCAACCGGACGCTCGGCGTGAACGGCGCGCCCAATCCCTATGCCGGACGGCTCTACTTCGATGGCAACTGGCGGCGCGACACCCATGCCGGCAATTTGAAGGAGACGCGGCTCTCCGCCTCGTACACGCTCGACACCAAATCGAAATGGTTCGGCCGGCATCGCATCGCAGCCATGGTCTCCCGTTCTGAACAGTTCGACACGCGGGCCAACTCCTGGCTGG
>JBKJRG010000787.1:0-4760 GCA_046594805.1 Opitutaceae bacterium
GTTTTGAAGTGCGAATCGTAAGCCGTCAGCCCGGGGTCTTTCGTTTTGGCCGCGTAAATGTAGGCCAGCTCGCTTGCGAGCGCGGTTTGGCGCGCGCAAGCGCGCTGACCTACGGTAAAGGCGTTTGAACAGCCAAAACGAAAGACCTTGGCCGTCAGCCCGGGGGTTCCCCCTTGCTTATTACGTCCGCCCTGTCCGGCTGCGGCCATGAAGTCACCCCGCTTCACCAGCCTGATCTTGCTGGCGCTTAGTGCCATTTTCGCGCCACTCGCCGCGCAATCCAACAGCGCGCGTCTTGCCAACATTTCGACGCGCGGCCAGGTCGGCACCGATGCGAACATCCTCATCGGCGGCTTCGTGATCAATGGCGGCCCGAAGACCGTGCTCATCCGCGCGATCGGCCCGGGCCTCGCCGCCTTCGGCGTCACGGGCACCGTGCCCGATCCCGTCCTCAACATCTTCAACTCCGCCAACACCATTGTCGCCACGAACGACAACTGGAACGCCGCCGACAGCACCACCTTCGCCCAAGTCGGTGCGTTTCCGCTCACCACCGGCAGCAAGGACGCCGTCATCGTCGCCACACTTCAGCCCGGTCCCTACACCGCGCAAATCTCCGGACTCCCTTCGACGGGCTCAGGGCCGGCGGCCGCCACGACGGGCGTCGGCATCCTCGAAGTGTACGACGTGAGCGGCGCCGGCCAGCTGATCAACATCGCCACGCGTCTCCAGGTCGGCACCGGGGCCAATGTTGCCATCGCGGGCTTCGTCATCAGCCCCGGCAGCGGCACACGCAAACTCCTCGTGCGCGGCGTCGGCCCGACGCTCGCGATCTTCGGTGTGCCGGGCACGCTGTCCGACCCGAAGCTCACGGTCTTCGACAGCAATGTGCAGACGGTCGCCATCGCCGTCGCCAACGGCAGCGTGTCTGCGCTCGCTTCCGCCACTGCACAGGCTGGTGCGTTTGCCAGCACCGCCGGCGACGCCGCGACGATCATCACCGTCAACCCCGGCGCCTACACGGTGCAGCTCTCCGGCAACAGCGGCGCGACCACCGGCGTCGGCCTGATCGAGGTCTACGACATCACCGATTCCACCGGCACGCCCGTCAATCTCGCCAGTGCCACGCCGCGCCTCTACTACGCGAGCCTGCGCCCCCACAGCGCCGCGACGACCTCCACCGCCTCCGGCTACGCGACGATCCTCTACGATCCCAACACCAACGTCGCGACCGTCAGCGTCAACTTTTCCAATCTCAGCTCGTCCGCCACCTCCGCGCACCTTGTCGTCGGCGCCAACGCCTCGAGTGGGAATTTTGTTTTCAACCTGCCACGCGGCCAGGCCAGCGCGCTCACCTGGACCTTTCCCGCGAGCGGCACATCTTCGACGAACGACCTCATCGCTGCGCTGCTCAACGGCCAGCTTTTCGTCGGCATCGACAGCAGCAATTTTCCGACCGGCGAGTTGCAGGGCGGATTCGTGCTGACGACCGGCTCGACGACCTTCACCACGCCCGCCGCGCCGCCCGCGCTGCCGGCCAGCGCGCTCACCGCGCCCACGCCGACCGACTCCGCGCGCCTGCTCATGCAGGCGACGTTCGGCCCGACGACGGCGGACATCGCCACCGTCACGAGCTCAGGCATCACGAAATGGATCACCGATCAGATGGCGTTGCCCGCGACTTCATGGATGTTGGGTTTGCGCGCGGATGTGGCGGCGTTTCCCAATCCGCCCTCGCCGAACGGCACGCTTGCGTTCCAGACCCCATACAATGCCACCGCCGCGTGGTGGAAAATTGCCGTCACCGCGCCCGATCAACTGCGGCAGCGGGTCGCGTTTGCGTTGAGTGAAATTTTTGTCGTGGGCGATCAATGCGCGATCAATGCCGAGCCCGAGGCCAAGGCGAAATACTACGACATCCTTGTGAACCAGGCGTTCGGCAGTTACCGCCAGTTGCTGGAGGACGTCACGTTGAGCCCGGTGATGGGGATGTGGCTCAGCCTGCTCAATAACTTCAAGGCGGATCTCGCGAAGGGCACGAGCCCGGATGAAAACTACGCGCGAGAAGTGCAGCAGCTTTTCAGCATTGGGCTCGTGCAGCTCCAGCCTGACGGCACGCTACTGCTCGACTCCGCCGGCCTGCCGATCCCGACCTACAATCAGGCGACGATTTCCGAGACCGCGAAAGTTTTCACGGGTTGGTCCTTTGCGATCGCGCCAGCTAACGCGACCAGCGGTTTCGGAGTCGGTCCGCCGAGCACTTCGCTGACGATCCACGGCGACGACAACGCGTGGCTCAACCCGATGCGCTACTTCGACGCGATTCATGACAAGACCGCGAAGAGCGTCGTCAGTCTCCAGCAAGTTCCACTCGCGCAAGCGAAGCCCACCGCGATCCCGGCCGGCCAAACCGGCCCGCAAGACTTGAAGATCATGCTCGATACGCTGGCCAACCATCCGAACGCCGGCCCGTTCATCGGCAAGCAACTCATCCAGCGGCTCGTGACGAGCAACCCGAGTCCCGGCTACGTTTACCGCGTGGCGCAGATTTTCGCCAACGATGGCACCGGCGCGCGGGGCAACCTCGGTGCGGTGGTCCGCGCGATTCTCACCGACTACGAGGCGCGCTCGCCCGCGATCCTCGGCAACATCGGCTACGGCAAAGTGAAAGAGCCGCTGCTCCGCCTGAGCAGCGTGTTTCGCGCGCTCAAGGCCGCGGCGCCGAACGGGCGCTACCTCGACAGTTACTTCGGCGACCCCCGCCACCCCACCGGCTACGTGCCGGCCGGCGTGCTGGCCACTTCTGAATTTTACCTCGCGCAGCGGCCGCTGCACTCGCCGACGGTTTTCAATTTTTTCTCCCCCGACTACTCGCCGCCCGGTGCGCTGGCCGCCGCCGGCCTGGTTGCGCCCGAAATGCAGATCATCGACGGCAACTTTGCGATCCAAGTGCCCAATGCGATCACGCAAATCATGTTTCGCGGCCCGGATTTGCCGAAAAATCCCCCGAGCCCGTCGCCGTTCCTCGTGATGAACTACTCGGATTTTATGCCGCTGGCGCAAAACGCCGCCGCACTCGTCGATCAACTCAACCTGCTCTTTTGCGCGAACCAAATGACGGCAACCACGCGCGCGCAAATCCTCGCCGCGCTCCAAACCATCCCCGCCGCCAGCGACGCCGACCGCGTGCAGACCGCGGTCGCGCTCGCGGTCGTCTCGCCCGACGTGGCCGTGCAACAATGACACGTCAAGACCGACGTGTCATTCTGAGCGCAGGAGCCGAGGCCCTGAACACAGTGACGGGGAAGAATCCACTCACAAACCCGACCACCCGATGAAAACGCCCGCCCCCGATCTCTCGCGCCGCGCGTTCGTGCGCCAGGCGTGTTGCGCCGCCGTCGGCTCGACCGGAATCCTGTCCGCGCTCGCACAACTCCGCGTGCTCGGCGCGATCGCCGCCGATTCGTCCGCCGTGCGCTCGACCGCCGCCGCCGTGCCGGGCGATTTCAAGGCGCTCGTCTGCCTCTACCTCCAAGGCGGCAACGACGCGACGAACCTCATCATCCCCTCCGACCTGTCGGGCTACGCTGCGTATGCGAAGGCGCGCGCCGAGCTCGCGATCGCCCAGTCATCGCTCCTCCCGATCGCACCGAAAAAATTCAACGACGGGCGCAGTTGGGGCCTGCACCCCTCGGTGCCGGAAATCCAAGGCCTGTTCGCGCAGGGAAAAATCGCGGTGCTCTCGAACGTCGGCACGCTCGTGCAACCCACCACGCTCGCGCAATACAGCGCCGGGGCCGCGCTCCCGCCGCAGCTCTTCGCGCACAACGAACAGACGTTGCAGTGGCAAAGCAGCGTGCCCGACCGGCCCTTCGAGACGGGCTGGGGCGGGCGGCTCGCCGATGTCGTCAACGCGTTCAACGCGAACAACCAAATCTCGATGTCGATCTCGCTGGACGGCACCAACTCGTTTCAGCGCGGGAAAAACGTGATGGCGTTCGCCGTCAGCGCGAACGGCGCGACGAACCTCAGCATCCCGGCGAACAGTCTCGACGTGTTCAACGCGCGCAACAACGGGGTGAAAAACATCATGGCCGGGGCGCAGGAGAATTTGTTCTCGGCGGCGTTTGGCGGCGTCACGCAGCGCGCCATCGGCGACAATGCGCTGCTCGGGCAAGTGCTGCCAACCGCGCCGGCGCTGAAGACGGTGTTTCCCCGCACCAACACGGCGGCGCGCCTCGCCATGGTCGCGAAATTGATTTCCGTTTCCCAGGCGCTCGGGCTCAAGCGGCAGATTTTTTTCCTCCAGCTCGGCGGCTGGGATCTCCACGCCGGCCAGGCCGGGACCCACGACAAGTTGCTCGCGGAAATCAGCGCGGCGCTGAAGGCGTTCTACGATGCCACCGTGGAACTCGGCGTCGCCAACCAGGTCACGACCTTCACCGCCTCCGACTTCGGCCGCACCTATGTTCCCAACTCCGGTGGCACCGACCACGGCTGGGGCAACCACCAGCTCATCATGGGCGGCGCCGTGCAGGGCGGCGACATTTACGGGAAAATGCCGAGCCTCACCGTCGGCGCCAACGACGACACGGGCCGCGGTCGCTGGATTCCAAGCACGAGCGTCGACGAATACAACGCCACCCTCGCGACCTGGTTCGGGGTGAGTGCGTCGAATCTCTCGACCGTGCTCCCCAACATCGGCCGCTTCGCCAAGCCGAATCTCGGGTTCATGGGGTAGTGGAAATTTACCCGCTCCA
>JBKJRG010000178.1:0-7769 GCA_046594805.1 Opitutaceae bacterium
TGGGCGGGAAGTGGTCCAGCGGGTGCAGGCGCGCGCCTTTGATTTGATTGTCACGGATATCCTGATGCCCGATGGCGACGGCTGGGATGCGATTGCCGAGGTGCACCGGCTCCGGCCGGCCACGCCGATCATCGCGATGTCGGGTGGCGCGCGGGAAATGCCGGCGAGTGCCGTGCTCCGCGTGGCGCAGGGCGCGGGGGCGATCGGGTTGCTGAAGAAACCATTTTCGCGCGTCGATTTTATGGAGGCGGTCGCTCGCGTGCTCGCGCCCCGACGGGCCAAATGAACTGCGCCACCGCCCGCGCCCGCGGGTGGGGTCGATGCGGCGGTTGTAGGCCAGTTCGACGACCTGGCTCCGGACGCCAGCCAACAAGCTGGCCTACAAATCGTCGCTCGCGGGTAGGGGCGTCGCTTGACGACGCCCGTCGTGGCAGCCACTGTTGCGCCCGGATCGTCGCCTCAGATCAAAAGCAAAGCCGGCGACTCCAGCAATTGCTTCAAGGCGCCAAGGTACTGTGCGCCGACGGCACCGTCGACCACGCGGTGATCACAGGAGAGGGTGAGCGTCATCGTCTGGCCGATCACGACCTGATCGTTCTTCACGACCGGCTTCTTCACCGTCGTGCCCACCGCGAGGATCGCGGCATTGGGCGGGTTGATGATCGCGCTGAATTTCGGGATGCCCATCATGCCGAGGTTGGAGACGCAGAAGGTGCCGCCGGTGAACTCGGCTGGCGCGAGCTTCTTTTCCTTGGCGCGCTTGCCGAGCGCCTTCGCCTCAGTGCTGATTTGGAAAACGGTCTTGAGGTGCGTGTCGCGGATGACGGGCGTGATCAGGCCATCTTCGATCGCCACGGCGAAGGAAACGTGCGCGGCGGGCAGATAATGGATCTGGGCCTGCCCTGAGGCGACTACTTCCCAGGAGGCATTGACCTGGGGTACGCGCCGGAGCGCCTCGGCGCTCGCCTTGAGGACGAAATCGTTGACGGAGAGTTTGATCCCGTCCTGTTCCAGCGCGGCATTGAGCTGTTCGCGGAGCGCGAGCAACGGGCCGGCGTCGATTTCGATCTCGATGTAGAAATGCGGCAGCTGGGTCTTCGACTCGAGCAGCCGCCGCGCGATCGCGCCGCGCATATTCGATACCGGCACGACGCGATCCGTCTGGACTGGACCCTTCGCGAAAAGGCTCGGGCCGCCGGGAGCGGGTCTGGCGCCGCTGCTGGCGGATTGCGGGTTGCGGATGGCGGATGGGGCGGAGGCGCCACCGTTTTTTTCCGCGGCTAGGATGTCGGCCCGGACGATCCGGCCGCCGGGACCTGAGCCCTGGAGGCGCGACGGATCGATGCCTTTTTCGGTGGCGAGTTTCCGGGCGAGGGGGGAGATTTTGACGCGGCCGCCTTCGGCCGCTTCAGGAGACGGGGAACTGGAAACAGGGGACGGGGTTGGCGCAGATGCGGCAGGCTTTGCGGAAGGTGGGACCTCGTTTTCCTTCTTCGCTTCCGCCGAACTACCGGCCTTGTCTTTGTCCTGCGGAGCGGGCTCGGACTTTTTCTGTCCACTGTCGCCCGACTCCTGACCGCCGGCAGCCGCGGGCTGGCCCGCGCCGGCGGGCGCGTCGACCTTTTCACCGGGCTTGCCGATGGCGCAGAGCGGGGCCCCAAGCGCGACTTGCGATCCGTCCGGCGAAAAAATCTTCAGCAGCGTGCCGTCGAAAAACGACTCGAGCTCCATCGTGGCCTTGTCGGTTTCGACCTCGGCGAGCATGTCGCCCGACTTCACGGCGTCGCCCTCTTTTTTCAGCCACTTGAGCAGCGTGCCCACCGTCATGGTGTCGCTGAGTTTCGGCATTTCGATGATATTGGCCATGGAAAGGACTGCGCGGGTTGAGAGTGATTAAATGGCCGAACCGGCTGAATTCAAAAAGCTACGCCACGACCGCCAGGGCGGCCTTGAGCACGCGCTGCGGGTTGGGCAACTGTTCGGTTTCCACGGGCGGGCTGTAGATCGCGGGCGCATCGATGGTCGTGACGCGGTGAATCGGGCCGTCGAGGTCGTCGAAACATTCGCGCTGGATCATGTAAGCCAGTTGCGAGCCCACGCTCGCGAACGGCTTTTGCTCCTCGACGATCAACACGCGGTGCGTCTTCGCGACGGATTTTGCGACGGTGTCGAAGTCGAGCGGGCGAATGGAGCGCAGGTCCACCACCTCGACCGAGACATCGTGTTCCTTTTCGAGGATGGCCGCGGCCGCGAGCGAGTGCAGCACGCAGCGGCCGTAGGTGACGATGGTGAGGTCCGTGCCCTGGCGCTTCACGTCGGCCAGGCCGAGCGGGATCACATACTCCTCGGCGGGGACCTCGCCTTTTTCGCCGTAGAGCAGCGTGTTCTCGAGGAAGAAAACGGGGTCGTTGTCGCGGATGGCGGACTTGAGCAGGCCCTTGGCGTCGTAGGCGGTGGCGGGCACCACCACTTTCACGCCGGGGTGATTGGCGAGGACGTTTTCCGGCGTATGCGAGTGGGTCGCGCCGACGTTCGTGCCGCCATTGGCCGGGCCGCGGATCACAATCGGGCAGTTAATCTGGCCGCCGCTCATGTAGCGGACGTTGGCGGCGTTGTTGAGGATTTGGTCGAAGGCGACGGAGTAGAAGGACCAGAACATCAGTTCCATCACGGGCCGCACGCCGAGCATGGAAGCGCCGATGCCCATGCCGATGAAGCCCGCCTCGCTGATGGGCGTGTCGACGACCCGCTCCGGCCCGAACTTCGCCAGCAGCCCCTCGGTGACCTTGTAGGCGCCGTTGAACTGCGCGACTTCCTCGCCCATGACGACGACATTGGCATCGCGGGCCAATTCCTCGGCGAGGGCATGGCGGACGGCTTCGCGGTAGGTGATGACTGGCATGGAGAGGTTGAGAGAAGAGAGTTGAGGGCCCGGTTGTAGGGCGTCGCTTGACGACGCCCGGGCGCCGTCAAGCGGCGCCCCTACAAGGATGGTCAGTCGAAGAACAGCCGGCCCTGCGATTTGCGTTCGGCGGGGTTGTCGGTTTCCCAATACACATCCTTCTGGATATCGTCCGGGGTGGGGAAGGGACTGGCCTCGGCGAACTCGGCGGCGGCATCCGCCTCGGCGCGCGCCTCCCCGTCGATTTTCTCCACCAGCGCGGCGTCCAGCACGCCCTCGCGCAGGAGCTGGTCCTGGAAAACCTGGATGGGGTCCTTGGTTTTGCGATACTCCTCAATCTCCTGCTTGCTCCGGTAGGTGTTGTCCGGATCGGCGACCGAGTGACCACGATAACGGTAGGTGTCGATCTCCACCGTGCTCGGCTGCGATTTTTCGCGGGCGAGCGTGAGGTATTTGTCCATGCAGGCGCGGACTTCGTACACGTCGTGACCGTTGCACTGGCCCCACGGCATGTCGTAACCCTCGGCCCGCTTGGCGAGTTCGCCGGCCGAGGAGCGCGCCTGGCTGGTGCCCATCGAGTAGCCGTTGTTCTCAATCACGAACACCACCGGCAGCTTCCAGAGCGCCGCGAGATTGTACGCCTCGTGGACGGCACCCTGGTTCACCGCGCCGTCGCCCATGAAAGCCATGGCCGCGCCCTTCAGCCCGCGGTACTTCACGCCGTAGGCGAGACCGACGCCCAACGGGACTTGCCCGCCGACGATGCCATGGCCACCCCAGAAATTCTTAGACGGATCGAAGTAATGCATCGAGCCGCCTTTGCCCTTGGAGCAGCCCGTCGCCTTGCCGTAGAGCTCCGCCATCAGCGGCTTCAGATCCATCCCGACGGCAATCGCATGACCGTGATCGCGATAAGCGGTGATCACGTGATCGTTCGCGCCCATCAGGGAACAACAGCC
The DNA here is from genome assembly GCA_046594805.1 of Opitutaceae bacterium. GTDB lineage: Bacteria > Verrucomicrobiota > Verrucomicrobiia > Opitutales > Opitutaceae > ER46. Next base: position 3,862 of record JBKJRG010000178.1, read on the forward strand.
GACGGCCACGGCCTCCTGGCCGATGTACAGATGGAGGAACCCGCCGATTTTCTTGGCTTGGTAGGCGCGGAGACTGCGTTCCTCGAAACGGCGGATGCGCACCATCTTGCGATGCAGCTCAATCTTTCCTTCGCGCGACAGCTGCGCGTTGATCGGCGCCCGCGAATGTTCAGACCCTTTCACGGCGGGCCCGGCTTTTTTTTCGGCAGTCGCACTCGTTTTCTTGCTCACGGATAGTCGTTCGGTTGATGGGAAACGGATAAGTGTTCGTCGGCGCGTGGGGAAATCAAGCGCGATTCGCTCCGTTGCCCCGGCTGCAATCATGGTCTTTCGTTTTGGCTGTTCAAACGTCTTTACCGTAGGTCAGCGCGCTTGCGCGCGCCAAACCGCGCTCGCAAGCGAGCTGGCCTACGCCAACCGGCAGATGCTCCCTCCCCCAGCCGGAAAACCTATTTCCTTCTCGTCAGTCCCTCGGACTCTGGACAAGATCATGAGAAGTGAAGCTGAAAAAACCAAACTCTTCAGTTTCACGCCCACCCAAGCGCGCCTTGGAGAGTCCGAGTCCCGCCACTCCCGCCTCGGCCTTCAGCGATTTCCCGATCGTCGGCGTGGGGGGGTCCGCCGGGGCTTTGGAGGCGTTCACGCAGTTGCTGGAGCACGTCCCGGCGTCCACGGGCATGGCGTTCATTTTCGTGCAGCACCTCGATCCGGGCCACGAAAGCGCGTTGCCCCATATTCTTGGCCGGGCGACGTCCATGCCCGTGCACGAGGCGGTGCAGGGGATGGCGATCAAGCCGAACGAGGTGTATGTCATCCCGCCCAATGCGACCATGAGCTTGTCGCGCGGCCGGCTCGAACTCGCCGTGCGCGAGAAATCGAGGACGCCGCATCTGTCGATCGATCTCTTTTTCCAATCGCTGGCGCGCGAGCAGCACGAGCGGGCCATCGGGGTGGTGTTTTCGGGCAGCGCCTCGGATGGCACCAATGGGCTGGAGGCGATCAAGGCCGGCGGCGGGCTGACCTTCGCCCAGGATAATTCAGCCCGCTACGATTCCATGCCGCGGAGCGCGGTCGCGTCCGGCTGCGTCGACTACGTCCTTTCGCCCCATGCGATCGCCCTCGAACTGGCGCGCATTGCGACGCATCCCTATTTGCGCGGCGTCCTGCCGCCCCTGCCGGCGGATTTTGTCGACGGCAACGCGGGCAACAGCGCAACGCCGGGCGAGCCCTTCGCCTCCCGCCCGAAGCGCGCCGTCCATGGATATGCACGAATAATGGAGCTCAGCCAGGCTCACTCCGGCGTCGACTTCACGCTCTACAAGACCAGCACCATCCATCGGCGAATCACGCGGCGCATGGTCCTGAGCCGGAAAAACAGCCTCGACGAATATGCCCAGTTCGTGAGCGATGACCTCGCCGAGCTCAAGCTGCTCTTCGAGGATTTGTTGATCAGCGTGACCAGTTTTTTCCGGGATGAGGCGGCGTTCGACCTGCTGCGAAAAGTTGTTTTCCCCAAGCTCCTCGCCAAGCCCGCCGGTGCGTCGCTCCGGTTTTGGGTCATCGGCTGTTCCGGTGGGCAAGAGGCGTATTCGCTGGCGATGACCTTCATGGAGGCCACCGAGGGGCTGACGCAGCGGCTGCCCAAGCTGCAGATTTTCGGCACCGATCTCAACGAGCGGCTGCTCCACCATGCGCGCCACGGGCTTTATCCCAAGAGCCTCGCGCACGAGCTTAGCCCGGAGCGGCTGAGAAAATTTTTTGTCGAGGAGGACGGCGGCTACCGGGTGATCAAGTCGCTCCGCGAAATGTGCGTGTTCGGCCGGCAGGACCTGCTGGCCGATCCGCCGTTTTCGCGCATGGACCTGGTGAGTTGCCGCAACGTCATGATTTATTTTGAGCCGTCCGCGCAGAAGCGCGTGCTGCCGATGCTGCATTACGCGCTCAAGCCCAGCGGCTATTTGTTTCTCGGCACCTCGGAAACCTCCGGGGCGTCCGCCGACCTGTTCGAGCCGTTGGATCGGAAGCAGAAGATTTTCACGCGGATTGCCATCCCGACGCCGCTTTTTGCCCTTCCGGCTCGTGACCGCCGCAGCCCGGAGCCGGTCGAGCGCCGCACTCGCGACCGGGCTGCCCCGATGGAAACCGGGCGGTCGGACCTCAATGCCCACCACGAGGCCGATCGGATCATGGCCAATCTCTTTTCTCCGCCGGCCGTGTTGATCGATGCCAGCATGAACGTCTTGCAGTTTCGCGGCGCGACCGAGGCCTTCCTCACCCCGGCCAGTGGCAAGGCCAGCTTCCAGCTCCTCAAACTCGCGCGCCAGTGGCTGGTGCTCCCGCTGCGGGCCACGATCAACCGGGCCAGAAAACTGAATGAAGTCGTCCGCCGCGAAAAAGTGCGCGTGGGCGATGACCGCGCCAGGACGATCAACCTCCAGGTCATTCCGCTGAAGAATTTGCGCGAGCGCTGCTTCCTCGTCGTCTTTGAAACCCCGGGGCGCGGTGAAGCGGGAGCGGGGACGCCCGGTCCAACGGCGAGGCCGGCGGGGGCCGGGCGGAAGGACGGTCGCGCGGTCCAGCGCCGCAACGCCGAACTCGAGCGGGAACTCCGGGAAACGCGGGATTATCTCCAGTCGCTCCAGCAGTTGCACGACACCGCGCATGACGAACTGCAGACCTCGAACGAGGAGGTCCAGTCCACCAATGAAGAGCTGCAGAGCATGAACGAGGAGCTCGAGACTTCCAAGGAGGAGCTCGAGTCCGGCAACGAGGAGCTGATCACCGTCAACGAGGAGATGGCCTACCGCAACGGCGAGCTCAGCCGGCTCAACAGCGACCTCAATAATTTCCACGTCAGCCTCAGCACCCCCATCGTGGTCCTGGGTCGCGACCTCACCATCCGCCGGTTCACCCCGATGGCGGAGAAAATCTTCAACCTGCTTCCCACCGACGTCGGCCGCCCGATCAGCGGGATCAAGCACAACCTGCAGTTCGACGATTTGGAAAACTTCGTCGGCAAGGTCATCCAGCTCCTCGCCGTGCGCGAGTCCGAGGTGCGCGACAAGGAGGGGCGCTGGTACCTGCTGCGCGCGCGGCCTTATTTGACGGTCGACAACAAAATCGACGGCGCGATCCTGGTCCTGCTCGACATCGATACCTTGAAGCGGACCCAGGAGGCCGCCGCGGAGGAACGCGATTATGCCGAGGCGGCGCTGCGCACCTCGCGCGATTCGCTCCTGATCCTGCGGCCCGATCTCACGGTCCTCACGGCCAACGAATCCTTTTATCGGGCCTTCGAGCTCACCCCCATGGAGACGGAAAACCGGCGGCTGTTCGACCTGGCGGGGGGGGCCTGGAACATCCCGGCGCTGCACCAGTTGCTGGCGGAAATCGTGCCGCGCAACCATGTGTTCAACGACCTGGAGATGACCTATCGCTTCGGCTCCGGCGTCGAGCGGACCTTGCTCCTGAATGGGCGGCGGCTCGATAGCGTGGAAGGCACCCCCCTCCGCATTCTCCTCTCCATCGAGGATATCACCGACCGGCTTCGCTCCCGCGCCGTCCTCCGCGCCTCGGAAATCCGTTACCGCCGGCTGTTCGAGGCGGCGAAGGATGGCGTGGTAATCATCGATGCGGCGACGCGCCAGATCACGGATGCCAATCCGTTCGTGATGGAGCTGCTGGGCTACCGGCGGGACGAGGTGGTCGGCAAGGAGCTTTTCGAAATCGGACTGTTCATCGACGAGCACGCCGCGCAGGCCGCGTTCCTCGAACTGCGGAAAAAAAAGGAGCTCCGGTACGACTACCTGCCGCTCAAGGGCAAGGACGGCGCGGCCCACGAAGTCGAGGTCGTCGCCAACCTGTACGACGAGGACGGCCGGGCTGTCATCCAATGCAATGTGCGCGAC
>JBKJRG010000208.1:0-6367 GCA_046594805.1 Opitutaceae bacterium
CAGCAATTGCCGCCTGAGGTCCGCTCCCGGCGCGATGCGCTCGAGCTGGAGATTGCCAAGCTGCGTGAAGCAAAGGCCAAAATGACTGAGTCGGCTTACTACGCGCAGCTCGAGAAACTGCTCCTGCAGCTGGCGGCGCTTTACGATCCGACCTGAGTGGCTGCGCTGCCGAACATCGGCTGAAGCCGATGCCACTTTAAGAGCCGGGCGTCGGCAAGCGACGCCCCTACAAATTGGTATGAGAACTGAACGTTTCCGCTGCTGTTTTCAACTGCTCCTCGCGTTCGCCCTGGGCGCCTCTCTGGCCCACTATGGGCACAGCGCGGAGCCGGGGCCGCTCTACGGGATTTGCGCGGCCTATCCGCCGGAGATTGAGGCACTCCATCGCGAATTTGGCGTCAGCGCCGCACGCGGTTTCATCCGCAGCGAGCACAACGGCCTGGTCTTCTGGCGCGGACACTATGCCGGTCGCGAGATTGTCGTCTTTCGGGCCGGCGTGAGCGTGGTCAATGCCGCCTACCAGCTTCAGCTCGCGCTGGATCGGTTTCCGATCACGCATGTGCTTTTTGCCGGTGTCGCCGGCGGCATCGACCCTGCGCTCCACATTGGCGATGTCGTCATCCCGGAGCGCTGGGCGTACCATGCGGAGTCAGTCTACCTCAACGAGGACGGCCGGGGCGGTCATGTCCGGCCGGATCATTTGAAGGAGGCCAAACGGAACTTCGGGATGATTTTCCCGAGCGAGGTGGGCGTGATTCGCGAGGGCGAAAAGGAATTTCGCAAGCTGGCAGAGTTTCCCATGGACCCGGTGTTGCTCGCGGCCGCGCGCCGTGCCGTGACGAAGGTTCCGCCGACGCGCAAGGCGGGCCGCACGATCGCGGTTACGGTCGGCGGCATGGGGGTCGCCGGCCCGGTCTTTCTCGACAATGCCAAGTACCGCGAATGGGTCTTCGAAACCTGGCGGGCGCGCTGCGTCGATATGGAGTCGACCGCGCTGGCGCAGGTCGCCTATGCCAACCGCAAACCGATCCTGGTGGTGCGCGGGCTGAGCGATTTGGCGGGCGCACAGGCCGGCCACAACCCGATCGATGCCAATGAAGCGCGGGTGGCGGAAATCGCTGCGCGGGTTCTCCGCGCGGTGATCGACGAATTGTAGCGGCAGGGTTTGAGGTGGATTCGGCTCTCTTGCCCCGTGACTGCGGCATCCTGCAGCAGTTAGGGGAATCTGGGGCTGGAAGCCGCAGCCACTCAGGGCCGGCGGAGACGCCTGTCGCTACGCTTGGTTGAGGGGCGAAACTACTGGCCGACGACCTTCACGATCGCCGTCGATCCCGGCACTTTTTCGCCCTCCATCCGTTCCGCCCGGCCGCCGAGGTGCTGCGCGAGGAACACCTCCGTCCGCGCGTTGAAGTCGATCCGGTTTTCCGGACGCGCGAAGCCGTGGCATTCGTCGGGATAGAGCACGTAGGTCACCTTGCCCCCGTTCTTTTCGATCGCCTTCACGATCTGTTCCGACTCCGCCTGGTTGACGCGGGGATCGTTGGCGCCCTGGCCGATCAGGAGCGGCCGGACAATCTTGTCGGCCTTGAAGATGGGCGACGCGGCCCGGATGAGCTCGGCATCCTTGGGATCATCGACATTGCCCATGCGAACATCGAACGTCGCGCGCATGGGTTTCCAATACGGTGGGATGGAGCCGATCAGGGTCTTAAGATTCGACGGCCCGACTATATCGACCGCACAGGCGAACTTCTCCGGGGTAAACGTGACGCCCGCCAAGGCCGCATAGCCGCCATAGGAGCCGCCGAAAATCGCGACCTTCTTGGGATCCGCGTAGCCCTCGCGGACCCGCCCAATCGACGGCGTCGAGGAGATCGTGGTGCATCGCGAGGCCCCACTGGCGGTTGCCGGCATTGAGGAATTTCTTCCCATAGCCCGTCGACCCGCGGAAATTCACCTGCAGGCACGCATAACCGCGATTGGCGAGCCATTGCGGGTAGGAACTGTAACCCCACGTGTCGCGCGCCCACGGCCCGCCGTGCACGAACAGGACCATGGGCAGGTTCTTCGCCGGGACGCCCGTGGGCAGGGTGAGGTAGGAATGCAAAATCAGCCCATCGCGTGCCTTGATGACGACCGGTGTCATCACCGACAGCAGGAGGTTCTCGAGCTTGGGCCGCGTCGTGAAGAGGAAGGTGCCTTTGCCGGCATCGCGATTCCACGTGTAGTAGCGAACGGGGCCGCGATCCGTGGTGAAAGCGACGAGCCAGGTGCGATCGGCGTAGTCACGGCTGACAATTTCGAAATCTCCGTCCTGGAGTTTTGCGATGCCGTCGAAATCGGCCTGCACCGCCGGCGCCACGATGGTCCATTTCATCCGACCGGGCGCGAAACCCGCCGCCTCGAGCGCGCGGGTGCGTGGATTAACGACGTAGCCTTCGACATCCACCTCATCGGATGACGCGATAACCTTCTCCGCCGTGCCGCCGAGTTCGCGCTGCACCACGCGGGCGGTGTCGTAGCCGATCGAGGATTTCAGATACGCCGACCTGCCATCAGGTTTCACTTTCAATTACAGCCCCCTGGGCCGGGAGTAGCGCGCTCCTAGCGGACGAGGACCTTCGCCGCGACGCGCATGAATCGTTGCACGCGCCGGGCATCGACCGCGCCGGCCCACTGGCCACCGGCCTTGAACTCCGAACCGACGATGAAGCCATCGGCGTCCGCGGCAAAATCCTCGAGATTCGCCGCAGTGACGCCGGAGCCCAAGATGACTGGCAGCCGCGTGCCCTCCTGCGCATCGCGGACATCATGCGGCCGAGGCGCATCACCGGTGACTGCCCCGGTGACGATGACTGCATCGCCGCGCATGAACTCCACCGCGTGCGCCGTCTCGCCGATCCCGACATCCGCCGTGATCGCGTGGGCGCTGTGCTTTTTCTTCACGTCCGCCCAAATTTGCACGCGCTCTGCGCCAATGGCGCGACGATAGCGGAGGAGTTCGGCAGCGGAAGATTGGATGATTCCCTCATCGGCCACATGGGCGAACGCGAATCCCTCGGCCCGGACAAAGTCCAGTCCCGCCGTACTCGCCACCGCCACGGCCTCGGTGTTGGCCGCCGCAAGGATCTGCACGCCGCACGGCAGCTTGCTCGCCTCCTTGATGGCGCGGGCCACGATCGCCATTCCCGCGACGATCTCCGGGCCGACGGTGCCGCGGAGGTAGGGCGTATCATGCATGTTTTCGATCATGATGCCGCCGACACCGGCCTCGCGATAAATCGCCGCTTCGCGCAGCGCCTGCGCCTCGATTTGGCGGAGCGTGCGACTGCTCGCCGGAGTGCCGGGCAGCGCGCCCAGATGAATCATGCCGATGACCGGCTTGCTCGCACCGAAGAGGCGGGTGAACGCGCGCATGAGACGACGCTAGCCAGCCCGAGCGCCGAACCAAGCGGGAATAACTCTCCTGGCGGTCAGCCCTTTTTCCCGTCGCCGTAGCCGGCGGGATGCGCGGAATGCCATCTCCAGGCGGTGGCGACGATCGACTCGATGTCGGGAAACTTCACCTTCCAGCCGAGTTCGCCCCTGGCCTTGCTCGAATCGGCATACAACGCCGGCGGATCGCCCGGGCGACGCGGGCTCTCGATAATCTTGACCGGCTTGCCCGTGATTTTTTCCACCGCGCGGATAACGTCGCGATTCGAAGTCGGCGTGCCCGTGCCGAGGTTATAGAACAGCTGGGTCGCCGGCGTGGCGAGCTGGTCAAACACTGCGATGTGCGCCCGGCTGAGGTCATCGACATGCACGTAATCCCGCAGGCAGGTGCCATCCGGGGTAGGGTAGTCGGTTCCGAAAAGTTGGATATGCGGCCGCTTGCCCACCGCGACATCGATCGCGACGGGAATCAGGTGCGTTTCGGGATCGTGGTCCTCGCCAATCCGGCCGTCCTCGGACGCCCCCGCCGCGTTGAAATACCGGAACGCGGCAAAACTGAGGCCCTTCGCGAGGGCGAGGGCCTGCAGCGCATGCTCGATGTCGAGTTTCGTCTGGCCGTACGGATTGATCGGGGCCTGAGGGAGATTCTCATGAATGGGCAGCGAGGCGGGGATGCCGAAGGTGGCGCAAGTGGATGAAAAAACGAATTTCGTCACCCCGGCCGCGAGCATCGCGTTGAGCAGGTGCAGCGTCGCCACCACGTTGTTGAAATAATACTTGAGCGGATCGGTCACCGATTCGCCCACGTAGCAGAACGCGGCGAAATGCATCACCACTTCGATTTTTTCCTCGCGCAGGATCCGACCGACCAGGGCTTCGTCGCCGAGGTTGCCCTCGTGCAGTTTGACGTTCGGCCCCACCGCCCCCCGGTGACCGTAGACGAGGTTGTCGAGCACGACGGGCCGGTGCCCGGCGGCCTGTAGCTGGCGGACACAGTGACTGCCGATGTAACCGGCTCCTCCAACAACGAGAACGTTCATGGGCGAAAAATAATAACGGGCTGGCGACGGCGAAGCATCCGCGAAAGTCACCGGCGCGCAAGCTACGCCACTCCTGCCGTCTGCAAACCGCACGAGCGTTTTATTGCTTTCCGCCGCCGGTTGGCTAGCGATTTCCGTTTCACCTGAATGAAGCCGTCCCAGCAGTCACGCGTCGTCATCACCGGGGTCGGTTTAACCGCACCCAACGGTAATACGCTTCCCGAATTCCGGCAGAATCTGCTGGCGGGCCGGGCGGGGATTGAGCGGATGGAGATTCGCTACATGGGGCCGCAGCTGGCCGGCGTCTGCCATTACGACGCCCTGAAGTACCAGAAAAAGAAGGAGGTCCGGGTCGGCACCCGGGCGGGCAGCATTTCCATCTATTGCGCGCGGGAGGCGCTGGCTGACAGTGGGGTAAACTTCGAGGCCCAGGAGAAGGATCGCGTGGGGATCTACATCGGCGTTACGGAGCACGGCAACGTGGAGACCGAGAACGAAATCTACAACATCTCGAAATTTAACTACGACACGAAATTCTGGTCCCATTACCACAACCCGCGGACCGTGGCCAACAACCCCGCCGGCGAAGCATCGTTGAACCTGGGCATCACCGGCCCAGCCTACACGATCGGGGCGGCCTGCGCGGCCGGCAACATGGGCCTTGTCCACGCCACGCAGATGCTGCGACTCGGCGAAGTCGATTTCGCGATTTGCGGCGGGGTGAGCGAAAGCATCCACACCTTCGGGATCTTTGCCGGGTTCAAATCCCAAAACGCCCTGGCTACCCACGAAGATCCGCACAAGGCATCACGCCCCTTCGACTTGGCGCGCAATGGGATCGTGATCTCGGAGGGCGGCTGCCTGTACACCCTCGAGCGACTCGAGGACGCCCAGCGGCGGGGAGCGAAAATCTACGCGGAGATTGCGGGCTACCACGTCAACAGTGACGCCAGCGACTACGTGCTGCCCAACCCCCAGCGCCAGACCGAATGCATCCGGGCCGCGCTTGGCCGGGCTGGCCTGACTCCCCGCGACATCCATATCGTCAATACCCACGCCACGGCCACGCCCCTGGGAGACATCCAGGAATGCGAGGCCATTCGTGCGGTGTTTGGCGAGGGTTGCCCTGACACGTCGATCAACAACACCAAGAGTTACATCGGGCACGCCATGGGCGCGGCGGGCGCACTCGAACTAGCGGGCAATCTGCCCTCGTTCGACGACCTGACAGTCCATCCCACGATCAATGTCGATCAGCTTGACCCGCAATGCGCCATCCCGGGCTTGGTTCTCAATACGCCGCGCAAAGTTGCCAAAGTCGACGTGATCCTCAATAACTCATTCGGGATGCTCGGAATCAATTCCACGTTGATTGTTAAGAGGTTTGTCCCCTAATTCCGCGCCAAACCGACATATGACCAAAGACGAATGCAAGAAGGTGGTGCTCGATATCATCGCGGACATCGCGCCCGATGAGGATTTGAGCAACGTCAAACCCGACGTCCGCCTTCGTGACCAGCTGCAGCTCGATAGCATGGACTTCCTCGATATTGTGATGGAACTCCGCAAACGCTACGGCATCGAGGTCCCCGAGAAAGATTACCTGCAGCTTGCCTCCCTGGACAGCTCGGCGGAATACCTTACCCCCAAGTTCAACGCACTCGCGGCGAAGAACTGAACGGAGGGCAGCCTCAACGACGGAGCCGCGCAAATGGCGCGGCTTTTTTGTTGGAAGCAGGAAGCCATGAACCCAGGAAAGAGCCCGAAATTGGTTCCTGGTTTGGCATTTCACTCCTGTTCCTGGTTTCCTGGCTTCCTGCTAATTCTTTCCGATGAACACCCGCTCGCACTACGACGTCGCCATCATCGGCGCGGGTATGTCCGGGCTGGCC
>JBKJRG010000248.1:0-2927 GCA_046594805.1 Opitutaceae bacterium
GCGTCGTCAAGCGACGCCCCTACGTTCAGTTCGACGGGCGTCGTCAAGCGACGCCCCGATGTTAGTTCTGCTGTTTCTTCTTCTGGCTGCCATCGCCTTTTTTCTTGCCGGCGCCTCCGCCGTTGCCGAACCACTGGGTCGGCGTCGGGTCGGGCACCTTCAACTCCGTCCGGAGACGCGCGAGCTCCTTCTCCAGTTCCGCCTTGGTCCCCGCATAGGCGGGATCCGCATAAAAACTCTTCAGCTCCTGCGGATCCTTCTGCCGATCATAAAGCTCCCAGTACCCTTCCGCGCCAGCGACGGGATGAAAGTGCACGAGCTTGTAGCGGTCGGTCACGACTCCGTAGTGCGGCCGCACGCGGTGGGGCGTGGGGTATTCGTAATATTGGTAATAGAAGGAAGTCCGCCAGTCCGCCGGCTTTTGCCCGCGGAGGATCGGCACGAGGCTCTTCCCCTGCATCTCGGCCGGTACTGCGACGCCCGCGGCGTCCAGGAACGTCTCGCCGAAATCGAGGTTCGAAACCAAATCTTTGTTCACGCTGCCGGCCTTCGTCACTCCCGGCCACCGCACGAGGAAAGGCGTCCGCACTGACTCCTCGAAGATCCACCGCTTGTCGAACCAGCCATGTTCGCCGAGGTAGAAGCCTTGGTCGCTTGCATAGACGACGATGGTATTTTCGGCCAATCCCTCTTTCTCCAGGTAGTCCAGCATTCGACCGACGCTTTCGTCGACGGCGCGGACCGTGGCGAGATAGTCGTGCATGTAGCGCTGGTATTTCCAGCGCACGAGTTCCTTGCCGGTGAGATTGGCCGCGCGAAACTTGGCGTTGCGCGGCTCGTAGTATGCGTCCCACACCTTGCGCTGTTCCGGATTCAGGCGCGGCGGCGGGATGAGTTTCGTGTCCCGCTCGTGCATGGCCTTGTCGATCGACATGTCCTGGTCGCGCACGGCGATCCCGCGGTTCGCGTAGTCATCGAAGAGCGTCGCCGGCTCGCGGTACACGCGATCCTTGTCCGCCTCGAGGTGCCTCAGCGCGGGCTCCCATTCGCGATGGGGCGCCTTGTGCTGGGTCATGAGGAGAAACGGCTTGGACTTGTCCCGCTGCTGCAGCCAGTCGAGTGACACCTCGGTGATCACGTCAGTCACGTAGCCGCCCTCGTGCTGGATCGTCTGGCCGTTCCGAATCATCGGCGGGTTGTAATAGGACCCCTGTCCGGGCAGAATCTGCCAGAAGTCGAAGCCAGTCGGGTCCGAGCCCAAATGCCATTTGCCGACGATGGCGGTCTGGTAGCCCACCTTCTGGAGCAGCTTCGGAAAAGTGAACTGGCTCCCGTCGAAAACCGAGTTCGAATTGTTAACGAACCCGTTCAGGTGGTTGTATTTTCCCGTCAGAATCGTGGCGCGCGCCGGGCCGCAAATCGAGTTCGGCACCAGGCAGCGGTCGAAGCGCATGCCTTGTTTGGCAATGCGATCGATACTGGGTGTCTCGATCAGCTTCCGTGAATCGCCGTAGGCGCTGATCGCCTGGTACGCGTGATCATCCGTGAAGATGAAGACGATGTTCGGGGGCGGCTTGGGCGTGGTCGCCGCCAGTGCGGCCACGGTCGTGAGCAGGGCGCTCGTCAGCGCGAGGAGGGATTTCATGAGAGGGGGTGAAACGCGTCGACCCCCACGCGCTTTCGGAGACGGAGGTCCCATTCAATCCAGCGGCCTGGGGTCTGGCCGCCCCACCCGGACTAGCGCTTCGTAATCTTCGTCTCGAAAAATTTCTTCGCCTCGGCCACCAGCCGGTTCGGATCCTCGGCAAAGGCCTTGCTGTCGGTTTCAATCGCCATGACGCCCGACCATTTGCGCTTCCGCATTTCCTCGATCAGGCCCGCATAGTTCGCCTTGCCCTGGCCGATCTCGGTGTCGACCGGCGTCTTTTTGCCGTCCGGCGCCGTCTCGACGATTTTGTCCTTGAGATGCATGTCGTACACCCGGTCGCCGTAGTCACGGAACGTCGCGGCCGCATCGAAGCCCGCCGAGGTGACGTGCCCGATGTCCAGGCACACGCCGATCCGCCGATCGCGCGCAGCCAGGACTTTCTTCACCGTCGCCGGGTCGCCATAAACGGTGCCGGTGCTGTGATTGTGGATCGCGAGCTTGATGTCGTACTCCTTCACCAGCTCCTCGAGATTGTCCCACTCCGCCATGTTCCGCGGTTCGACGATGATGACCTTCATCCCCATCAGCTTCGCGAAATCGAAAAGCTGGCGGTTTTTCGCCTTGTCCATCGAGGTGGCGTTCACGCCGAACGAGTAGGCGGTGAGGCCTTTTTGATCGAGGAGGGTCTTCTTGCGCAGCGTTTCCTCCATGGGCCCCGCCGGATCGAAGTGTTGCTTGATGAACTGGAGCTGGGTGATGCGATGCTTGACGGCGAACTCGACGACCTGGTCAAAGTTCATGTTCCGGCAGGTCCAGGTCTGGAGCCCGAGCTGGGGGCCGGATTCGGTCCGGGGCGTCATCACGCAACCCAGGGCAGCCATCGAAATGACGGCCGCGCACAGGGCGGTCCGCAAAAGTGGGGAGGAAATCATGGGAGTCGGACGACGGTATTTTTTCCCGCGCGACAGGCAAGCGCGGTTGCGAGGGAATCCCGCGCGCCAAACCCGATCATTGCGAATGGATAAATCGGCTACCGAATTCGCAAGGGCCTGGGCTTGTTCGCCTCCGGCACGAACCTGACCCACCGGCCGCAGATTTCGTCTACGGGCTCCCTCGAATTTCCGGAGGAAATCAGTTTTTTGGCCCGCAAATAAATCTTCGGCTTGGAATACCGCTTCTAAGCCGGCAGGTTTTCTAGGCTCAACTGGCCCGACGGGATAAAGCTCCCGCCGGGCCGATTTCTCCTCAATCTGCTCCGTTTACCTGTGATCATGTCCTG
>JBKJRG010000299.1:0-6992 GCA_046594805.1 Opitutaceae bacterium
TCGACAACGAAGCGTTTGCGAACTGGCAGCACGTTCTTTTTAAGAAATCGAACCAGATAGTCTTGGTCGAGGGCGACACCGACGTTGAATATCTAAATATGCTGCGCGGCGAAGGCCATGGCGCTGACGGATTGATGTTTGACGGGGAGATTTTCCCCTACGGCGGTGTTGGGTTTTTCAGCAACACGATCCTCATAAAATTTGTAATGAGCCGATTCGGTAAGTTCGTGATTACTTACGATCTCGACCACGATGCTTCGATTACTAAGACGCTTCAAAACCTAGGCCTGAAGAAGGGAACTCATTTCCTCCCCATCGGGCTCGATAAGCCCGGCAAACGCGACATCGAAGGATTGCTTCCGGATCCAGTTCGAAGCGCCGTCTATTCAAAAAGCCCTGAGCTTGTTGCGATCGCTTCGAGTTCCGACAAGGAACGCGACTCCGCCCGCGCAAAACTGAAGCAACAGCTTTTAGCCGAGTTCAAATCTCAAGCCAAGGCTGGTGAACAAGGATACGGGGAGTTCTACAAATTGGCGAAGGCTCTCAACAGAAGTTTGAAATGATTGCCTCATGACGGCTCCTGCTCTCGTCCAAAAACCTGGGAAGCAGAAGCCGTCACGCATTCCAAATGGCTCCGGCCGGAACGTGCTCGTAAGCTTGAGGGCGACGATCTCGAAACACACTACCGCCACATGCTCGAGCCACTCGGCCACCGGCTACGCGGCGTTATCTTCGCCCCACCATTGACGCCACGTGTGCGCCTGAACACTCTATCCGCATGAGCGCAAATTCCAAAATCGAATGGACGGATGCCACGTGGAACCCCGTCCGGGGCTGCACGAAGATCAGCCCCGGCTGCAAGCACTGCTACGCCGAAACCTTCGCCGAGCGTTTCCGCGGCGTCCCCGGTCATCCCTTCGAGTACGGCTTCGATCTTCAGTTGATCCCGGAAAAACTCGGCGACCCCATCCGCTGGAGCACGCCCCGCAAGATCTTCGTCAATTCGATGAGCGACCTCTTTCATCCCGAGGTGCCCGACGATTACATCGAAAAGGTGTGCCGCGTCATGCTCGCCGCGAACTGGCATACCTATCAGGTGCTCACCAAGCGGGGGGAACGCATGAGCCAGCTACTCCAATCGAAACTCAAAAAAGCCGCCGAGGCCGCGCACATTTGGTGGGGCGTCAGCGTCGAGAACAAAGCCCACGGCCTGCCGCGCATCGACCAACTCCGAAACGCCAAGCCAGCCGTCGCCTTTCTTTCCATCGAACCCCTGCTGGAGGATTTGGGCGCTTTCAATCTCAAGGGAATCCATTGGGTGATCGTCGGTGGCGAAAGCGGTCACGGTGCCCGTCCCATTGCAGCCGCCTGGATCCGCTCGATCCGTGCGCAATGCCGCGCACAGAAAGTCCCGTTTTTCTTCAAGCAATGGGGTGGTGTTCGAAAGGCTGCAGCCGGTCGGGAACTGGACGGCAAGACCTACAACGAATTTCCCGATATAACCGCGAGGGCGGTTCCATCATCGAGCGAGCGGTTGAGTCTGCTGGATCAACTGGCGCTCGCATGAGGGCCGGGTGAACCCACATGGCCTTCGATTTTGATGAAATAGGTCCGTGGTCAGAAGTGAAATTAGACATCCTGCGCAAGTATGCGGGACCGTATTCCAAGATACTCGCGAGCCACGGGTTTCACCATGGCTATATCGATGCGTTCTCGGGTCCAGGGCTCCACATTCGGAAGGAAGACAGGCAGGAGGTTCTCGGAAGTCCGCTCGTCGCATTGAGCGTCGAGCCTCCATTCGGCGAATATCACTTTATCGATCTGGACGGTGAAAAACAGGCGTTTCTGAAAAGTCGAGTCGGTCAGCGAGACGACGCCAGATTCTACACAGGGGACAGCAATGGCATCCTGCTCGAGTCGATACTCCCTCGTTTTTCTTACGAGAAACGAACACGCGCGCTTTGCCTGCTTGATCCTTACAAACTAACGCTCGATTGGCAGGTGCTCCTGCACGCTGGGAAGAGCCGAGCAGTTGAGGTTTTCGTCAACTTCCCGGTAATGCACATGAACCGGAACTGTAAGAAGGAACAAATCGGTGGGATTTTGCCGGGCGAGCTTGCAGCGATGGATGGATTTTGGGGTGACCGCTCGTGGCATGCGGCAATGTTTCGTGATAGCGGGCAAATGGATTTTCTTGGAGGGATGGACGTGGTAAAGCAGGAGAATCGCGATTTGGTTAACGCCTATTGTGCCCGTCTCCGGAATGTCGCTGGCTTCGGCTTCGTCGCTGAGCCGCTGGCGATGCGCAATTCGAAAGGTGCAGTCGTTTACTACCTGATCTTTGCTGGTCCAAATCAGACCGGATGGAAGATCGTTCAGGACATTTATCGCGAATATAGATAATACTGCGTATGACCGCTCCCGCCCTCGTCCAAAAGCTCTGGAATTACTGCAACATCCTGCGCGATGACGGCCTGTCCTACGGCGACTACGTCGAGCAGTTGACGTATCTACTGTTTTTGAAAATGGCTGACGAGCAGTCGCGGCCGCCGTTCAAGAAACCATCGCCCATCCCGAAAGGCTTCGGCTGGGACGTGCTCGTGAAGCTCGATGGCGACGATCTCGAGACCCACTACCGTCACACGCTGGAGGAACTCGGCAAACGTCCCGGCATGCTCGGCGTCATCTTCCGCAAGGCGCAGAACAAAATCCAGGACCCGTCCAAGCTTCGCCGCCTGATCGCCGATCTCATCGACAAGGAGACGTGGACGTCGCTCGAGGTCGACGTAAAGGGCGACGCCTACGAAGGCCTCCTCGAAAAGAATGCCGCCGACGTCAAAGGCGGCGCGGGACAATACTTCACTCCACGTCCCCTCATCGCCGCCATCGTCGATGTCATGGCGCCGCAACCCGGGCACACCATTTGTGATCCTGCCTGCGGCACGGGCGGCTTCCTCCTCGCCGCCTACACCTATCTCGCTAAATCACCCGACCTCGATCGCGCAAAGAAGAAAGCACTCAAGACCGGCACGTTCCAGGGGATCGAGCTCGTCGACAGCGTCACGCGCCTTTGCGCGATGAACATGCTCCTCCACGGCATCGGGGGTGATTCCGACGACGATCTACCGGTCGTCACCAAGGACGCACTCGCCGGCAAGCACGGCGAATACGACATGGTTCTCGCCAATCCGCCGTTCGGCAAAAAGAGCAGCGTCACGATCGTGAATGAAGCCGGTGAGCAATCGAAGGAATCGCTCATCATCAACCGCGACGACTTCTGGGCCAGCACGAGCAACAAGCAGCTCAACTTCCTCCAGCACATCTTCACCATCCTCAAGCAGCACGGCCGCGCCGCCGTCGTCCTGCCGGATAACGTCCTCTTCGAAGGCGGCGCCGGCGAAACCATCCGCCGCCAGCTCCTCCAGCAAGCCGACGTCCATACTCTCCTTCGCCTCCCCACCGGCATTTTCTACGCCCAAGGCGTGAAGGCCAACGTCCTCTTCTTCGACCGCAAGCCCGCCGCCGACAAAAAAGCCTGGACCGAGAAGCTCTGGATTTACGACCTCAGGACGAACCAGCATTTCACGCTCAAGGAAAATACCCTCAAGCGCGGAGACCTCGACGAGTTCGTCGCCTGCTATTTCGGCAAGGTAGGGGCGTCGCTTGCCGACGCCCGCTCCGGGAAAACGGGCGCCGGCAAGCAGCGCCCCTACAAGGACCGTTTCCACCGCGTCGAAACCGAACGCTTCAAGAGCTTCACCTACGACGAGCTGACCAAGCGCGATAAGGCCAACCTTGATATTTTTTGGCTGAAAGACGAAGCCCTCGAAGACAGTGCCAACCTTCCGGCGCCTGGTGTGATCGCTGCCGATATCGTCGCTGATCTAGAAGCTGCGTTGGAGCAGTTCAGGGAGATAGAAACGGACCTGAGCGAATGAACACGTATTTACTAACGTGGAATCCACGTTCGAACAACAATGACGGTGACGATTGGTTGATGTGCGCCATCGGAGCCTTAGAGCATAGCGTAACGGTTACTGATCAGTGGAGCTCAGGGAATCGGCGTAATATCCTGCCACACGACCGCGTTTACCTCTTACGGCAGGGCCCAGATCAGCCTGGAATTGTTGGTTCAGGATTAGTTTCCAAGGGTGTATTTAGCGGCCGACATTGGGACGACGAAAAACGGCGCAGGAAAATCGAGGCGAACTACGTTCGCGTCGACTGGGAGACTTTGGTTCCGATCCGGGAGGTTCTTGCCCGCAGCAGATTACTTCGAGGAATTCTACTTAAGCGTCTCGTTGACACTCAGTGTAGCGGCACGGCGCTAGATGCACCAAGCGCGATACGATTGAAAAAAGCATGGGAAAAGCACGTTGCCTCACCACGTCGAACGTCGACACTTCAGTCTCACCAGTCGTTCGATCCAGCGACTGGCAAATGGAAGACGGACGATTCGTTTGATGACCTTTCAGATGTAGACAATGCACACCTTGGTTCCGATGGCGCGCCTCGTGGCACCTGGGTAATTTCGGGAGTAAGACGTAATCCGAGTGTTCGACGGGCGGTTCGCAAACGAAGCGGACGCGTTTGCGAACGACTGGATTGTGGTACGAGTCGAAACTACGCAGGTTTCATTGATGTTCATCACATTCTCGGCGCAGAGAAGGGAGATAGAGTGTGGAATTGCGTGGGTCTCTGCCCAAACTGCCACCGTGAAACGCACTTCGCGCCAAATCGGGAAAAAATTAACCGGCAACTGCTTCGATTCGCAGCCCAGTTCAAGGCATCTCGCTAGCAACCCGCCCATCGTGGGCCACGCCGCCAAAACCCCCGGAGTCGAGTCCATGACCTACCACAGATTTCATCACCCCGGTCGCGCCCGCACGCGCGTGGCCTCGATCACTCTGGCACTGCTGGGCATGGCCTTGGCGGTGACGCTGCGAGCGGCCGAAGCTGGCCGCAGCGAAACAGCCGCGGGCACCGTGACGGGCCGCGTCTTCAACCCGGGCACGGGGGAGTACCTGGAATTTGTGCGTGTGACGGTGGCTGGCACCTCGCTCGAAACGTTCACGGATTCTGCGGGCGAGTTTCGCCTCACGAACGTACCGGCTGGGAGGGCAAAGGTCAGCGCGTTCCGGACGGGCCTGGCGCCGCTCGCGCGGACCGTCGAGGTGACGCCCGGCCAGACGGTGCGGCAAAACTTCGAGCTCGCTTATGTCGACGGGCGCGCGGCCGGTGATGCAACCGTCAAGCTCGACCAGTTCGTGGTCGCGACCTCGAAGCAGATGGACGGTGCCGCGATCGCCATCAACACGCAGCGGTTCGCGCCCAACACCATGAACGTGGTGGCCGCGAACGAATTTGGTCCGGTGGCGGACGGTGGGGTGGGCGAGGTGCTCAAGTCGGTGTCGGGGGTCTCCATCGCCCGCGGGGGCTTTGGCGATGCGTATCAGGTTTCCCTGCACGGGGCGCCTCCGCGCAACGTGCCGATTACCGTCGGGGGGATCAGCCTGGCGAACTCGGCTTCCGGCCTCAACCGGTTCACCGGCATGCAACAGTCCTCCATCAACAATTTTTCCCGCCTCGAGGTGATCTATACGCCAACGCCGGAAACGAGCGCGGCCGCACTCGCGGGCACGGTGAACATGGTTCTCCTCAGCGCCTTCGAGCGCTCCAGGCCCATCGTGAACGTGAATGTCTCGCTGATGATGCGCGACAACGACCGCTCGTTCCGCCGCACGCCCGGCCCCCTGCATGAACCGGCGCGCAAGATCCACCCTGGCTCGGATTTCTCGGCCATCGTCCCGGTCAATGATCGTTTTGGCTTCACGGTCTCCGGCAGCGCGTCGGCGCTCTATACCGCGGCCGATTTCTCGCAAAACACCTGGGCCGGCGCCGGCGCCGCGACCAACGGGGGCGCGCTGCCGGACACCACGCCCGACCAACCCTACCTGACCGTCTACCAGTTCCGCGATCGCCCCGTCTTCTCGAAGCGCATCACGCTCGGCACGACGCTGGACTACAAGCCCGGCCCGAACGACCGCGTTTCGTTTTCCGTGTTGTATGGGTACTCCGACGCGCAGGCCTACCAGCGCCAGGTCAATTTCACCATCACGGGCGTCGCGCCCGGCAATTTCACCCCGCGCTCGACGCACGGCAATCCGGGCGCCGGCAACCTGCAGCTCGTGAACAACTACACCAAGCTGGGCGGCCCCGTCATCACGCCGGCGCTCAACTACCGCCATGACGGCCCGATCTGGAAGGCGGAGGCGGCCGCTGGTTTGTCGCGCTCCGGCCGATACAACCAGAACATCGATCGGGGCGCGTTCAGCGCGGCGACGGCACAGCGCAGCAATGTCACCATCGCCTTCGACGATATCAACTACCTCCGGCCCGGCCGGATCACCACGACCGACGGGGCGACCGGTGCGCCAGTGGATCCTTTCAACATCAACACCTACGGGCTCACCACGTCGACCGGCGTGCTCTTGCGCGCGCAGACCTCCAAGCGCACCGCGTTCGCCAACATCCGGCGCGATTTCTTCGAGCGCGTGCCGGTGACCGTGAAAACCGGCATCGACGTGCGGGACGAGCGCTTCGATACGCGCACGTTCAACCCCACGTTCACCCATGTCGGTCCGGACGCTCGCCCGGCGACATCCGACGACAATGCATCGATCGTGGTGGACCCGAGTTTTTCGCAGCGCATGCCGCCTTTCGGCTTTCCGCGCATGGATGTGATGAGCAATCAAAAGCTCCACGCGATCTACCGCGCGACTCCGGCCTACTTCACGACCAACGAAGCGACCACCCACACCGCTACGGTGAACAATTCCAAGTATGCGCACGAACTGGTTTCGGCCGCCTATCTACGCGGCGACGTCCAGTTCTTCGACCGCCGGCTGAAGCTGGTCGGCGGCTTCCGCGTGGAGCAGACCAATGCCACGGGTGAGGGCCCGCTGATCGATCCCACGCGCAATTATCAACGC
>JBKJRG010000330.1:0-9997 GCA_046594805.1 Opitutaceae bacterium
CTACGTGGGTCTCCACAACCGGCACGAGATCGATTTTTTCTTCCCGATCGCGGGGACGACGGCCAAGACGCCGTTTCATGCTCACGCGGGGATAATCTATTTCCTGATTTTCGCGGCGGGCGTGCTGGCGGGCACGATCATCACGGTGGGCAGCGGCCGGGGCGGTGGGAAGAAAAGCGGCGGGTCCAAGGATAAATAACCGCGCCCCATGGCGCCCACCGACGAAACCCTGCAGCTTCGGCCGGTCGCAATTCGTCCCGGGGTTGCCCGCGGGGTTCAGGGTTTTTTTCGAGCGTCGCCGGACGCAGCCGGCCGGTGGTGGCTGCTCACTCCCGAGGGCGAACCGTTTTTCTGCCGCGCGGTCCATGGCGTGCGTCGAGCCGGGCCGGAGGGCGACGCGGCCCCGCGGCGCGACTCGGCGGTGCGGCTGCGTTCGTGGGGTTTCAACGCGGTGGGCCTGGGCGGCGACACGACCGGCCGGGACGACGGATTTCCTTTCATGGCTTCGGTGGAGTTTTGTGCGGCAGGCCCGCAGGTCCTCGCTCCGGGCGTGCGCCTGCCGGATGTTTTCGACCCGGACTGGCCGGAGCGGGCCGCGGCGCAGGCAACCGCGGTATGCACGTCCGCGGTGGCAGTTCGCGAATTGCTCGGCTGGGTAATGGATGACAGCCTGGCGTGGGGCCAGGGTGCACCCGCGAATGGACGGCCGAAGTTGTTGCAACTTTGCCTGAGCCTCGAGCCCAGTTGTCCGGCCTACCATGCCGCCTGGGAATTCGCGCTGGCGCTGCATGGCGGCCGGATGGATGCGCTGGCCCGGGCGTGGGGCGTGGCGCTGACCAACAAGGAAGTCGTGCGCGGCATGACGCGCACCGAAACCGCCATCACCACGCGAGGGTATGGTCGGGATGACGCGCGGTGGAGCCGCGAATTTGCCCGGCGTTATTTCACCAGCACGGCTGCGGCGGTGCGCGCGGCGGATCCCCATCACCTGCTGTTTGGCTGTCGGATGCGCGCGCCGGTCGGCCCTTCGGTCCTTGCCGAATGCCGCTATCCGGCAGTCGATGTGGCGATGCCGCACTGGGCCGAACTACCCGTTCCGACGGCGGCGGCAAGTCATCCGGTGCTGGCGGGTGAGGTGAGCTGGACGGACGAGTCTTTTTTCGGTGGTACGACCGGAAGGGAACGTCGGCTGACCGCCGTGGAGCGGATGCTGCGGCGCGCGCGGGTCGCGCTCGAACGCACGGCGCGTCATCCCGCCGTGGTGGGCTACACCTGGGCGCAATGGCAGGACGAGCCCGGCGAACAGCCGCCTTTCGCGCGCGGGCTGATTCACGGCAACGCCGCGGAGGCGCGTGAGCACACCGATTTGCTGGCCGACTTCAATCCCCGCGCCGAAGCGTTGCACCACGGACCCGGGCCCAATCTATCCCCATGAAAATATGTGCTTTTGCTTTCTTCGGGTTCGGGGCGGCGCTGGTCGCTCTCACCGGCTGTGCGCAACTTGATCTAACGCCCGAAAGCAGCCCCGACCGCGTGCTCACCGGAACCGTAACCGCCCGTGCGCTCCTGCCGGTCGGAACCCAGGTCGTCATCCGCGTGGTGGACCGCGCGAACCGTCCGCCCGTGCGCGGGGCGACTGCGGATCTGCCGGTGGAGCGAACCGTGCCCCTGGCGGCGCCGGTGGAACTCATCCTGGCGGAACAGTCACTGACGCTCGAGGCCGCGACCAACGAGCCCGTGCCATTCCGGATCGAATATCGTGCCACGGACGCGATGCTGCGCTACGGCTTGAATGTCGAGGCGCGGATTTCCCATGACGGCAAAGTGCGCCACCGCAACGTCAGCGCGCACGTGCTGACGCTGGGCTCCTCGCCGTTCCCGCTAGAAGTGGTCGTGGATCCGGTGCAGTAAAGGTATCGGTCCCGAGCCGAGCCTAGTTCAGCGTCAACGCGGTATCGGTGAGGGTGAGCCGATCGATCTTCCCGGCCCTCCCGCCGTGGGGTGGTGGACGCCCGCCTTCACGCCACCCGCCCACTGCTTGGGCCCCGCTAGGAACTTTGGTCGTAGATCTCCGGCGTGACCACGGCCTCGAGCGGCCGATCGTCGGCGTAGGCGCGAAGATTTTGCAGCGCAAAAGCACCGGCATCGGGATAGCGATCGATGGTCGGTCCGGCGGTGTGGGGCGTGAGGCTCACCTTGGGCAAGGCGCGAAACCCGCTGTCCGCCGGCAACGGCTCCGTGGCATACACATCGAGTCCGACGGAGATTTTTCCTTCGCGGGCAACCCGCAGCAGCGCGTCTTCGTCAACCACGGCGCCGCGTCCGACATTGATGAAGACGCCGCCCGGCCGAATCAGCCGGAGCATGCGCTCGGTGACGAGGCCCGTGGTGGCGGGAATGAGTGGCGCCAGCTCCACGATGATCTCGTTGCGCGAAAAGAGGGCGTTGAGCGAAGCGGCGCGCTCGACGCCATAAGCGTGCGCCAGTTCGGCCGTGAGATCGGGGGCCAGCGCGGTGATGGGGCAGTCCCAAGGCTTCAACAGGCGGACGAGCTCGCGGGCCACCGACCCGAACCCGTGGATCCCGACCGAGCGGCAAAAGAGGGAACGCGAATCGGTGAATCCATTCTTCCAGGCCGCGACGCCCGGCTGGTGCATGCTGATGGCCCAGTGCGATGCGTTGCGCAGGCAGGCGAGAATATGGAAGAGCGCCGCCTCGGCCACAGTGCGGCTAATCGACCCGCCCCAGTTGGTCGCGACCAAACCCCGCTCGAGGTGGGCGCGGGAGATCAGCCGCTTGACCGAGCCGGTGATATAGCAGACGTAACGCAGCCGCGGCGGCAACGCATCGGGCAGGGGCGGGGTTTTCCAGCAGCCGAGGAGCACCTCCGGGTTGGTCGCGGCCAGCTCGCGGGCAAACGTCGCATCGTCCATCCCGCTCGGGTCGACCAGCCGGAAGGCCGGGGCCATCAGGCGCGCTTCGGCCAGGAGTGGCTCCGGCAGGAACTCACGCACTTCCGTGGGGGTGAGGACCGCGAGGATGGAGGCGGGTTTCGGCATGGTTCAGGCGGGCGGGAAACATTCCAGGATCTCGGCGTGCCGCCCGGGGGTGAAGGTCACCGGGCCCAAGCCAGCGGGCAGGAAGAATTTTTCATAAGTATGAAGTAAATAGTCAATGCCCGCGACGCGCGCAGTCACGGCGCCCGCCGTGACAATGGCGATCACCGCGCTGGTTTCATCCTTGACCACCGGGCCGCCCAGGTGCGTGCGGGCGACGCGGAAACAATCCGTCTGGGCGGGGCCGATGAGTTCCTCCTGCCAGGAGCCGGGTCCCAACTCGCGCGTGCGGCGGGGCCGGCACCGCACCCGGCGCTCGATGTCGTCCGCGCTGAGCGCCGCGAGGTTGAACACCTGCAACGCGAAATCGACATCGCGGTCCATGAAACGCGCGCTCTCCCGCAGCACGTGGCCGGCGCGCTCGAATTCGAAACGGATGACAAGGTCGCTCGGCTCCTGGATCTCCACCATGAACACGCCGGCGCCCAGCGCGTGGGGCGTGCCGCCCGGAATGAGGAACGTATCACCCGCCCGCACCGGGATCCGGTCGAAGCAGGCTTCGATCGCCGCGATGTCCTGGGTGACGATGTACTCGCGCAACTGGGACGCGGTGGGCGGCCGCTGGAAACCGGCGTAAATGTAGCCGCTGGCTTCGCCCCCGTCGTCCCGCGCGCCCAGGACGTAATACGCCTCGGTTTTCCCGCTCGGCGCCCCCAGCACGCGCTGCGCGAACTCGCGGGTCGGATGCACCTGGAAATGCAGCCGGGTGCCGCTGTCGAGGAACTTGACCAGGAGCTGCGGCTGCGCCCCGTATTTCGCCGCGTGCCTCGTCCCCAGGAAGTATGCCGGATCGCTCGCGAGCAGCTGCGCGAAATCGCGCGGCGCCCGCTCGTGCCCCACCAGCACTTGGGAGATGCCCTCGGTCACGTGTTCACGGCCGGGATTCACTGCGCGGGTGGTCGAGGCGATCCAGTCCTCGGCCAGGTGCGAATCCGCCGGCTGCGGCGTGCGCGCCAGTTCGTCCAGCGTGCGGCCGCCCGGGTAGGTTCGCCACACGCGATTGGGAGGGAGCAGGATGATTTTTCCGCGATGATCTGGCACGAGGGGCAGTACGCTGGGGATGGTGGGGCCCTCCGTGACGACGCTCAAGGGATGGCCGGTTGGGGCGGGTGGGGTGGTAACGGCCGCGTGCGCGCCGCGCGGCGCAAGCCGAGGCCGATGAGCACGACCACACCGCCGCAAAAAACAAAGCCCAGCCGGCCGATCACCGGATTCGGAATGAGCGCGAGCAGCGTGATGAAGCCGCCATAATAGAGGCAGAGCATGCCCAGCACCGTGCCTTGCTGGCGGTCGGACTCGGCCCCGATTTCACGGGCGAAATCGATCGGAGTTCGCAGCTGTTTGAAAAAGCCCTCGACGCGGTCGCGATAGGCCGGCGCCGACGATTTCCAGAAGGGACGCGTGCCGAAAAACCACAGGCAGCCCGCGGCCACATTCAACAGCAGTCCAATGGCCACCGTCCAATAGCTGCGCTCGGCCGGAGTGAGCGGCTGCGCCAGGTCGAAGGTCGATTGCACCCAAGCCGCGTCGAAGAATTGGGTGGTGAGGAGGGAGACCGCAAAACAGACCAGCATCGTGGACCAGCCGACCCACGGGGGCGTCCGTTTCACCACGAGGCCGAGCACCAAGGGAATCTGATAGGGCACGACGACGAGCGTGCTGAACTGCAGCATCAGGTCGAACAGCCCGAGATGGGCGAGCCGGCTGAAATTGAGGCCGGCGAGGATGACGAGGATCCCCATCACGGTGGTGGTCGTCTTCCCCACGAGCACGAGTTCGCGATCGGGGGCGGATGGGCGCACGACGGCATGGTAGAAACTCTTCACGAAGATACCCGCGTTGCGGTTGAGCCCGCTGTCCATGGACGACATCGTCGCCGCGAAAATTCCACTGAGGAGCAATCCGACCATGCCGGCTGGCATCGTGGTGACGCACATGGCGAGAAAGGCGCCCTCGGCGGGATTCTTCAGCCCGGGAAAAATGATGGCCAGATCGGGATGGACGATTCGCGCCGCCATCGGGGGAATGAACCAGACGATCGGGCCGATGATAAAGAGCACGCAGCCCAGCAGGGCGGCGCGGCGCGCGTGCGAACTGTCCTTGACGCAGAGGTAGCGGGAGGAATCGAGCAGATTGTTGGTGGAGATGAACTGCTTGATGAGGATTGCGACCACCCAGAGCAGCATGAGGTTGGAGCTGAACAGGCCGGCGACATCGAGATGACCGGCCGGCAGCTTGGCCGCGAAAGCGGCCACCCCGCCGACTTCGCGCAAAGCGAGAAAAGCCGCGACGCAGGTGACCGGCATGAGGATCAGCACCTGGATAAAATCACCGGCCACCGCCGCCCAGCTGCCGCCGACAATGGTCATCGCCACGACCACGACGCCGGTGACGATGATGGTCGTCTCCAGGTTGAAGCCAAACGCGGCGGAGACGAACACGCCGAGGCCGTTGAGCCAGATGCCCGCGTAAAGCACCTGGAGCGGGATCTGCACCCAGGTGAAAACCTGCTCGTTCGCGGGGCTGAAGCGGAGGCGCACGGCTTCGATGGCGGTGATGACGCGCATCTGGCGCGAGCGGGCCGCGAAGTAGAGGTAGTTGAAAAAGAACCCGAGCGCATTCCCGAAAAAAATCACCAGGATGGGCCATCCTTCCGAGTAGGCCTTGCTCGCGGCGCCCGTGAAAGTCCAGGCACTGAACTGGGTCATGAACGCCGAGCTGCCCACCAGCCACCAGAGCATCTGGCCACCGCCGCGAAAATAATCGCTCGTGTTCTTCACGAAGCGCGCCGACAGCCAGCCCATGCCCAGCATGAACAGGAAATAAAATACAATCACGCCGTGATCGTAGAGGCTCAAATGCGGGGGCATGGGCGAGGGGACAGGCCTACCTAATAATTATGACCCCACAACGGTAAAGTGCGGCACCGGGAGGGCGGAGCATCGGTCTTTCGTTTTGGCCGCGTAAATGTAGGCCAGCTCGCTTGCGAGCGCGGTTTGGCGCGCGCAAGTGCGCTGACCTACGGTAAAGGCGTTTGAACAGCCAAAACGAAAGACCATGGGCGTACTCCCACGCGACCACTGTAGGGATGGACAGCAGGGGAGGGTAAGTCTTTCCCGGTCAAAAAAAAGATGCGCACCAGTGGAACCAAAAGCGGTCTGTGGGCTGCCATGGCGGGAAAGACTTCCGATGTAATAGTGGTCGGCGGTGGGGTCGCCGGTTTGACGGCAGCAGGAATGCTGGCGCGGAAGGGCCATTCGGTGACGTTACTGGAAGCGCGGGACCGGCTGGGCGGCCGGGTCTTCACCACCCGGGCCAGGGGCTGGCCCTGTCCGATCGAATTTGGGGCGGAATTTATCCATGAGGGGAACGAGGCCTTTTGGCGCGTCTTGCAACAACGCCGGATCCGGGCGGAACGGGTGCCCATCACCCATTGGCTTTTTCGCAATGGCCGGCTCCAGCGCATCGCGGATGTCGCGTCCGAGATTGGTCGCGTCACCAAACGCATTGTGAAATCCCGGATGCAGCGCTGGTCGTTTGCGGACTTTTTGCGCTCCAAGCTCGCCGGGCTCTCGCGCGAGGAACGCGAGCTGGCCGCCGGATTTGTGGAAGGCTTCGAGGCAGCGCCAACCGAGCGAATGAGCGCGGTGGCGTTGCGAGGGGAAACGCTCGACACTTCCGCGCAATTTTCCATTCCGAAGGGCTATGCCGGATTGATTGACTCGCTGGTGGCACACTTGCAGCGGGCGCGCGTGAAACTCCAGCGCCGTGCGGTGGTCCGATCGATTCATTGGCACCCGGGCGGAGTCACGGTTCGAGCGGGCGGACGTACCTTTCAGGCGCGCAGCGTGATTATCACCCTGCCCCTCGGGGTGCTGCAGGCCAAGCGACCGCAGCGGGGTGCCGTCACCTTTGACCCGCCGCTGCACGAGAAGGCCCGGCTCATCGACCGGATGCAAATGGGCCACGTGATCCGATTGACGATGCGATTCGATCCCCGGCACTGGCCCGTGATTGTGCCCGCGGAGCTGCAAAAACAAGCAGGGGGTTTCGGGTTTATCCACTCGCGGGTCGACGGTATTCCGGTCTGGTGGTCCCTCAGTTCCAATCGAGTGCTCACCGGTTGGGCGGGCGGTCCGGCCGCGCTGGCTCTGGCCCGTCGGTCCAAAAACATTCTTTGCGACAAAGCGCTCGGGACGTTGAGTAAAATATTCGGGACGCCTCGACCGGCCCTGCGCCGCGCCCTGCGGGATTTTGCCACCCACAACTGGTCACAGGATCCCTTCAGCCGAGGGGCCTACACCTTTACCGCCGTGGGATTGGACGCGGCGGCCCAGCGGTTGCGCCAGCCGGTGGAAAACACGGTATTCTTTGCGGGCGAAGCAACCGCGGACGGCGACGAGATTGGCACGGTGCATGGCGCATTTTCGAGTGGCTTGCGGGTGGCGAAGGAGGTTGAGGGGGCCTTGCACCGCGGCCGTGCCGAAGCGCCCACGGGGCGCGCGCCGCGGCCGGTTCCCAAGCGCCGGCGTCAGCGCCGGCTCACTCGCTCCGATTGAGCAAATTCTGCAGGGCGGGCAGGCCTTGGCGCGCGGCCTCCGTCGCGATGATCTTCCAGAACGAACTCGAGTCCGGCTTCGCCGGCGTGCCGCCAATGGTAAACGTGCGCGTCACAAGCTGGTAGCCGCGGTCGTCCTGATTTTGCCCCAACAAGCCGGGGATCCGGTTGAAGAGATGGGCCAGCTCACCCTTGGCCCCCAGTTGGAGCTTTATTTCCATTGGCTGGTTTTGCACGGCGTCAGTCCCACGATTGGCCACGGCGCCGGAACCGAGGGTGCGGATGAGCGGCGAAATTATCTCCATCGAGGTGACCTTGAAACTCAGATCGGCCGCACGCTCCACCTGCAGCTTGAGGCTGTCGAAACGAATTTCGTTCAGGAAGCGGGTCAGCTCGGCGACCGCGACCGTGGTGTCCGAGCCGCGCGCCACCCCGAGCGCCCCGATGATGCTCG
The DNA here is from genome assembly GCA_046594805.1 of Opitutaceae bacterium. Lineage (GTDB taxonomy): Bacteria > Verrucomicrobiota > Verrucomicrobiia > Opitutales > Opitutaceae > ER46. The sequence continues at coordinate 8,129 of JBKJRG010000330.1, forward strand.
AGGCGATGTCGACCGCCTGGCCGACATGGCCCTTGCGTCCAAGGAATCGCGTTACACCGGGCGAGCCGGTGAGATCGAATTTGCCGTAAACGTTCTTGCTCAGATCCGCCAGGGTGGCGCCGTTGCCGTTGAGGCTGGCCTTGACCGTCATCTTGGATTCGAACGCGGGTTTTTCGTTGGGATTCGCCGCCCGGAGGATCTCCCCCACGTCCAGGTTTTGCACGTCGGCCGAACCGGTGAGATTGTACGGCTGGGGTTGGCGGACATCGAACGCCACGGTCGCATTTGCCTTGAAGGGGTTTTGGTTGAAGAGCCCTTCGAGGCCGTCGAGCACGAGACGACTTTCCGTGATGGTGGCGCTGCTTCGGATCGCGGTGATCTGATAGTCTTTGCCGTACACCACTTTTCTCAGATCGAGGGCGACTTTGCCCTGAACGCCCTTCCAGAACGGAGCCTCGTCACGCTTTGGCTTTGGCGCGGTGGGCGCGGGCGCCTTTTCACCGGCGGGGGCCAGCCCCGCGAGCGGTTGAAAATCATCCACGAAGAGCTGGTTGCTGGCGAGCTTGCCACTGAAGAGCAGGGTCTTCTGGTCGGAGGATCGGCCGAAAGTGCCGTCGAGGGTCGCATCGGAGTGGCGGCTGCCGTTCGTCAGCGTAAGTGGAACCGAGAGGGTGCCGCTGCCATCGGGTTTGAGGTTCGCGTTCAGCGAGACTTCGAGGTCGCCGAGTGGCTGGTTGTTCTGGCGGGCCACCAAGCCGCGGGCGGCGAGCACCGCTTTTGCCTGGATGGCTTCGCCGAGATTTCCCTCGAACGCGGTGGTCACGCGGCCGCGGGCGAGCGTCGCAAAAGGCACCAGCGCCGGCTGCGCCATCAAGGCGGCGGCATCGGCATCGAGATTACCTTTGGCCGCCAAGGTGAACTTTTTCCCCAACGTCGCTTCGCCGGCAACCTTGAGCCCCGCCAGGAGAACATTGCCCTGCTTCACTTCCAGTTGGCGCACATCGTAGGAAACCACGTCTTTGCGTTTGGTTGCACTGAGATTGACCATCAGATCGAGCGATTGCAGCTGGGGCTTCCCGTCGAGCGTGAACCCGACGCCGTTCAGCCGGAGCGGCTCGACCGTGTTGACCATGAGGTCGTCAACCGAACGGCAGGTTACGTCGAGAGTGGCACCGGCCACCGCTCCGGAAAATTTCGACTTGGCCACAAAAGGCTCGGCCCACGCGAGCGGAACCTCCCCGAGCTGGATGCGCGCGACGGTCGCCTCGGGGCGCGGCACGGTGAAGGTGGCGGCCTTGAGATTTGCGGTCAGTGCCTGTTGCAAATCCACCACGGCCATCATCGCGCCATCCTCCCGATTCACCGTCGCAGACAATTTTCCGAGCAGCAGCACGTCGCCGGCGTAACGACCCTGCAGTTGGGTTGTCACCGCCAGCGCGCCGGTGTCGACCGGCAGGTACGGCCGATGGGCCGCGATGAGCCTGGCCTGCAGCTGCGTCGTGAACGCGATGGCGGGCTTGGTGGCGAGGTCCGTGATGTCCGCGGACGCGGAACCCGTCAGCGCGTCACCGGCCGGCATGGATATGTTGAGTTCGGCGAGTTCCGCCAGGACGCGCTTGGCCGAGTAATCGATTTTTGGACTGGCCGAAAGCGTGAGCTGATCGATGAGCTTCTTGTCGCCGCTACGCACCGTTGCGGCGCGCACCAGGAACGGTTCGAGGGCGCGGGCCCGGATGCGGCTCCCGTCGGCTTCTGCCTCCACGGCCAGGGTCATCGACAAATCCCCGCTTTCGATGACGAACCCCTTGAGAAAGGGCTGGGCCCACGCGAGCGGCAGCGCCTGGATGGCGATCCGCGCGAGCTCGGCCT
>JBKJRG010000391.1:0-4069 GCA_046594805.1 Opitutaceae bacterium
CCGTATCTATTCAGTCCGACGTAGGTCAGCGCGCTTGCGCGCGCTCTGGAAAGCGCTCGCAAGCGAGCTGGCCTACGGGGTCACCTTTCAGTATTCAAAAGCACGAGGAGATTCGTGCCCGACTGAATGGATCTTGGCTGAGTACCGACACGCTGCGGCGAATACGAATGGCCGTTCAATTGTGCTGCATCGGCGGTTTCTAAAAGTTACTGCACTGCAGGACACTACCGCCGTTCGACCGCGAACAATCCCTCGAACCCCATGCACCCTCTCCGCCGTTTCGTTCTCCCGCCTTCCCTGCTCATCGCCGGCCTCGCGGTCTCGCTCCCCCCTGCCTCCGCGCAGCAGGTGAATCCCGCCCCGGCACCGGCCGCGCCGGCAAAATCCGTTCCGACCGAAGTCAAAAAGGAAGAGGTGGTCCTCCTGTCACCCTTCCAGGTCGTATCCGATAACAAAGGTTACCAGGCCTTCAACACGCTCTCCGGCACGCGGCTCAATTCCAAACTCGAGGATCTCGGGAGCTCCATCACCGTCGTGACCCTGCAGCAGATGCAGGACACGGCCGTCCTCGATATCAACGACCTCTTCCGCTACGAGGCCAGCACCGAGGGCACGGAAAATTTCACCACCTTCAACCGCAACCGGTCGGGTGGCGTGAACGACCAGGTGCAGTCGAATCCCCAGCAGTCCAACCGTATTCGCGGCGTGAGCACTGCCGGGCAATCGGCCGGCGGCGCCAACACCGCGTGGGGCAATTTCGCCAGCAACAACAGCATTCCGTTCGATCTCTACAACGTCGCCGCGGTCGAGGTCTCGCGCGGGCCCAACTCCAATCTCTTCGGCCTCGGCGCCGCCGCCGGCACGGTCAACATCGTCCCAACCCAGGCCAATCCGGATCGCGTTTCCGCCGGCGTGACCCTGCGTTTCGACGACTGGGGCGGGCACCGCGAGAGCCTCAATTTCAACCAGCCCATCCTCGTCGGCAAACTCGGTCTGCGCGTCGCCGCGGTGAACGAAAGCAAGGGCTTCACCCGCCAGCCCGCCTCCGAGCGCATTCATCGCGAATTCGCCACCCTCCTGGCGCGTCCGTTCAAAGCGACCCTCCTGCGCGCCTCGGCCGAACGCTACCATAACGAATACCGCCGGCCGAATTCCATCACCCCTCGCGACACCACCACCGAGTGGAAAGCCAATGGCAGCCCCACTTGGGATCCCGTCACGCAGACGGTGGGTCTGGCCAATGGCACGCGTTCCGCGCCCATCACCAACGATGCACTGCTCCCCGCCGGTCTCATCGGGGGGTACAATGGCTTCTATGCCAGCCCGGGCGTTTATGTCGAAGCCAGCGCCATCCGGAATTTCACGGTGCAGAAGACCAACAACCCCGTCACCACCGGAAACCCGACCAACCCGTTCACCGGCGGCAACAGTACCCTGCGCTACCTGCAAAGTGGCACGTCGATCATGCGGTTCCGCGACATCCTCGGCCCGACTGGCCTTCCGCTCTACCTCGTTCCCGGGACCGCCGACCGTTCCATCTACGATTGGTCGTCGGTGAACATCGTCGCGCCCAACCATGGCGTCGATAACGCGCAAACCTACAGCGCCGAGCTCGAGCAGATCATCCTGCACAACCGCCACCATCTGGTGGCCGGCAAACTGGGCTACTTCCGCCAGAAATTCGAAAGCAATGCCCTGGGCGCGATCGATAATCTCGAGACGGTCATTTATGTCGACGTCAACGAGCGCAACCTCGACGGCACCCCCAATCCTTATTTCCGGCGCCCCTACATCCAGGCCCGCGCGCCCAGCCGCGTCCGCCGGCCCATGGTGATCGACATCCAGGCCGCCGATCTCGCCTACCAGTTTACGCCCAGCAATGCGCCCCGCTGGCTTTCCTGGATCGGCCAGCAGCGCCTCGGTGCCCACGGCGAGGTCAATCGGAGCGACTCCACCGGCTACACCACCGCCGCGCGCGTCACCTCCCATCACGCCTGGATCAATCCCGCCAACCGGATCGGCACCCAGAATATCGCGCAACGCTACTATCTCGGCGATAGCCAGGGCCAGAACGTCGACTACGCCCCGTCCCCGACCGAGAATATCAACGGCACGTATCCGCTGACCTGGTTCAACAATCGCACCGGGGCCTGGACCAACGAGCCCGTCACCGTGACGACCGAGCTGAACAACGGCCAGGGCGCCCGCCAGCGCACCGAGACCCGCACGCTCAACGCCACTGCCCAGAGTTTCTTCTTCCACGACCGGCTGGTGACGACCGTCGGATTCCGCCGGGACCGCCAGCGTTTCCGCACCAGCGCCGGCGCGTTCATCAATCCCGCCACCGGGCTCGCCGATCTCTCCAACACCAACATCTTCGGCCCCGCCCAGGGTTTCGTTTCGCCGTCGGGCCCGATCATCAATCTGCCCGGCTGGGTCGATCAGGCCGGCGACACCAAGACTTATGGCGCCGTGCTGAAAGCCACCCGGTGGCTCAGCGTGCACTTCAACAAGTCCGACAGTTTCGCTCCGCAGGTGGTGCGGCAGTCCCTCGGCCTCGGCAATGTCCCGAATCCGCAGGGCTTCTCGACCGAATGGGGCGTGAGCGTCTCCGCCCTCGAGGGAAAGCTCAATGTGCGCGTCAACCATTTCCAGACCAGGGAGCTCAATTCCCGCGGCAGCGAAGTGGGCACGCTCGGCAACCGCTACCTCGACATGGAGGGCCGGCCCGACGCGAACAACGCCATCCAGTTCTCCTCCTTTCGCTATTTCGCGACCACGATCGCCCGCGGCCGGTTCGCCGCGCAGGGAATCGCGAATCCCACGGACGCGCAGCTGCTCACCTCCGTCGCCGCCCTCATGGGGCAATCCGAGGCATGGCTCAGCCGCCTGATCTATTCGGGCCCAAGCCAGCCCCAGACGGTCGGCACCACGGACGTTTCCTCGAAGGGCTTCGAGTTGGAGGCGACCTACAACCCCACGCGCAACTGGCGCATGAAGTTCACCGGTTCCCAGACCCAGGCGCAGGACGACCGCGTCTCCCCCGAAATCTACAACTGGTGGCAGAGCCGGCTGCCGGTATGGACGGGCCTGCGCAGCGACATTGTCCCGGGCGACGGTCGCGGGCCGACGTGGTGGACCACGATTCCGCCGAATGACACGCGCACGCCCGAGACGCGCTGGCTCGGCGACCAATATGGGCCGTACTGGGCCGCCGCGACCAATGCCGGCCGCCCCCGCTCGCAGATCCGCGAGTTCCGCTTCACGGCCCTGACCAACTACGATTTCACCGCCGGCATGCTGAAAAACTTCCACGTCGGTGGTGCGGCTCGCTGGGAGAGCCGGGCCTCGATCGGTTTCGGTGCCGCCGCCCCGGAAGCCAGCGGGCCCTACCGGGGAACGGTGTTGTTCCTCGACAACGACAAGCCCTACTGGGACAAGGCCCGCTATTACGTCGACCTCTCCGCCGGTTACCGCTTCCGGCTCTGGCACGACAAGATCCGCGCCAAGGTGCAGCTCAACATTCGCGACGTCCTCGAGGATGGCCGGCTCCAGGCCGTGGGGGTGAATCCCGATGGCCAGCCCTACGCCTATCGCATCATCAATCCGCGCCAGTTCATCCTGAGCACGTCGTTCGACTTGTAACGGCGCAGCAGATCCACGCTCGTAGCGGAACGCGTGAGCGTTTCGGGATTGCGTGATTGAGCGGCTGTCGGAGTTCTTGGCGGAAGCACGTCCGTGGCCGCGAGCGTGAGCGAGTGGTGAAACGAACTTCACTCGCTTCCGCTCCCACTCGCGTTAATGAAAAGCACCACCATGAATCGCCGTCATTTCCTTGTCGCGTCGGCCGCCGCTTCGTCCCTCGCCGCCGTCGGCGCCTATGCCGCGGACGCCGCCAACCCGCCCAGCGCCTCGCCAGCGGAACCACTTCGCACGCTGATCCTGGCGAACGACGAGCAGATCCCCGGCCTGCTGGCCAAGCAGGAGCGACGTGCCGGGCACCGCTGGCTCGGGGGCCTGCCCAACGAGTTCGGGCTCCACACCGCGGGCGGCACCTCGGGCCTGGTCT
>JBKJRG010000423.1:0-12632 GCA_046594805.1 Opitutaceae bacterium
CAGTTTTCCCAGCTGGTGGCCTCCTACGGATTATCGGCCGCCGTTTGCGGCCTGGCGGGCGGCTTCGTACTCGATCGCTACGATCGAAAACGTTCCCTCCTGTTCCTATATACGGGATTCGGAATCGCAACGCTCGCGTGTGGCCTGGCGCCGACGCACCACTGGCTGCTCCTGGCTCGCATTGCCGCGGGGGCGTTCGGTGGTCTCGCGGGTTCCATGGTGAGTGCCATGGTGGCCGACGTTACGCCTCCGGCCCGGCGCGGATACGCCATGAGCATCGTCATGGGCGCATTTCCCCTGGCATCCGTACTGGGTGTGCCAGCGGGCCTCGTCCTCGCCGGCCGATTCGGATGGCATGCGCCGTTCTTTCTCCTGGCCGGTTGTTCCGCCTGCGTGCTGATGCTCGCGTCATTGGCGCTGCCGCCGATTCGAACCGCCGTGCAAAATCACGAACCGTTGCGCCAGATGCGCGAAATCATGTCGCATGGCATTCATTTGCGCGCGTTCGCCGTTGGAGCGGCCCTGGTCATGGCGGGCGGCGTTCTTATTGCGTTCCTTGCTCCCTCGTACGTCGCCAATGTCGGCTTGGATGAAGCCCATGAACTCCCTTGGGCGTACGCCGCCGGTGGTATCGCCACGGCGATCAGCACGCCGATCATCGGCCGGCTCAGCGATCGCTTTGACCGGCTGCGACTGCTCGCAGTCATGTCTGCCCTATGTGTCGTCACGGTGCTCATCATTACCCGACTCGGCCCTTCCTCGGTCGCTTACGCGTCCTTCATCATGGCCATTTTTATGGTGACGATGTCCGGCCGCTTCGCCCCGGCGATGACGATGATCACGAACGCGGTCGAGTCGCGTTATCGTGGCGGGTTCATGAGCGTGAACGCCGCCCTGCAACAAGCTGCCAGCGCGGGCGCGAGTGTGTTGGCGGGGTTTTTCATCACCCGCGAAGCGTCCGGCCGCCTTTCCGGTCTTCCCACGCTCGGCTATGCCTCGATTGGTTTCTTCGTCTTGACAGTGATCCTCGCGGCGCAGCTGCGCGCGGCGGCGCCACACGTTTCCGCTCCGGGGCCGCACGCTCCGCTGCCTCCGCCGCAGACGGAAGCAGCGGTGTGACGCCGGGCGATTCGATCTTTTCCTCTTTTACGTGTCGTCCACCGCCCGCAGAGATTCCCCCGCTGTTCCGACCACGCGCCTGCGTCGTCCCGAGCTGCTCGCGCCGGCGGGCGATTGGGATTGCGTGCGGGCGGCGGTCGAAAATGGCGCTGACGCCATCTATTTCGGCTTGGAACGTTTTAACGCCCGGATGCGGGCCAAAAACTTCACCCAGTCCGATCTACCGGCACTGATGGAATTCCTGCACCGGCGCGGGGTGCGTGGTTACGTCACCTTCAATACGCTGGTTTTCGCCAATGAGCTGGCGGACGCGGAAGATTACCTCCGCACCATTGTCGCCGCCGGCGTGGACGCCGCCATTGTCCAGGACATAGGCATTTGCCGGATGATTCGCGCGGTGTCGTTGGATTTTCCCATCCATTGCTCGACGCAAATGACCATCACGAGCGCCGCTGGGGTGGAGTTTGCGCGCGAGTTGGGCGCGCAACTCGTCGTCCTTGCCCGCGAAAACTCGCTGGCTGACATCGAAAAACTCCAGGCCGCTCAACAGGCGGCGGGTATTTCACTGCCCCTCGAGGTCTTCGTTCACGGCGCGCTCTGCGTCGCCTATTCCGGCCAATGCCTCACGAGCGAATCCCTCGGCGGCCGATCCGCCAACCGCGGTGAATGCGCCCAGGCGTGTCGGCTGCCCTACGACCTTGTTTCCGACGGGCAGAAGGTGGATCTCGGCGACCGGCGCTATTTGCTCAGCCCGCAGGATCTGGCGGGCATCGAAGTGCTCCCGGAGCTGGTGCGGCGGGGCATCGCCTCGCTGAAGATCGAAGGCCGGTTGAAGTCGCCCGAATATGTCGCGAGCATCACCCGCGTTTACCGGCGGGCTTTGGATGAGGTGATGCAGACCCTCCAGCCGGCACGGACGACTGATCCCGTTTATGCGCCAGCGGCTCCCGCGCGTTACGAGCTGCAGATGGCGTTCTCCCGCGGACTTTATACCGGCTGGTTTCGCGGCAACAACAACCAGGAGCTCGCGCACGCGCGCTTCGGGACCAAACGCGGCGTTTTCCTCGGTGAAGTGTCCCGCGTGGAACGCGAATCGGTTTCCCTGCAACTCCTCGCGCCGCTCAAGCCCGGCGACGGCATCGTGTTCGACGCGGGAAAACCGGACGAGCGCGAAGAAGGCGGTCGCGTCTACCAGGTTGAAAACCGCTCGACGACTGGCGCCACGTTGGAAGCAACACTCCGGTTCGGCCATGGTGACATCGACTGGCGGCGCGTGCGCGTCGGCCAGCGCATCTGGAAAACCAGCGATCCTGCGCTCGAGCGGGAGTTGCGTTCCGCCTATGAAGGAGACCAAGTCCGCTTTCAGCGTGACCTCACGCTCGAAGTGCACGGTCGCAGTGGCACTCCGCTGACGGTGATTGCAAACGACGGCATCGGTCACGTCGTCAAGGTCGAGTCCGCCATTCCGCTCGCGCCGGCCGAGAAACAGCCGCTGACGCCTGAGCGACTACGCGAGCAGCTCGGGCGGCTTGGCGCTACTCCGTTCAAGCTTGGCGGGCTCACGTCATTGCTCGAAGGCGCTGTCATCATTCCGATCAGCGAGCTCAATCGCATCCGCCGCGATCTGGTGGCCGAGCTGGAAAAACTCCGCGCGGCGCCGAAACGGTGGCAGGTACAGGCAGCGCGAATTGCGCCTCGTGCATTTCCGAATTCGGTCCCTGGACCGGCTGAACTGATCGCCGTGATTCGGTTACCGGAGCAATTGGAAGCTGCCTGGCAGGCCGGCGCCCGCACGCTGTACTGCGAATTCGAAAATCCCAAGTCCTACCGCGAGGCGGTTGCCCACTTCCGCGCCCTGCAAGCTTCCGCCTCGGCCGCGGGCCCGATTTCCGAGCATCCGCCATCCGCGAGCCGCAATCCCCAATCGAGCAGCATCTGGCTCGCCCCGCCCCGGATCTTCAAACCCGGCGAGGAGTGGATTCTGAAACAGGTGCGCTCCGCCGACGCGGACGGCTACCTCGTGCGTAATTACGATCATCTCTCGTTTTTCGCGCAGGATCGCCGACGCGGCGATTTTTCCCTGAACGTTGCGAACCCATGGACGGCGGATTACCTCGTGCGAAATTACGGCCTCGAGCGCGTTACGGCGAGTTACGATCTTAATTTTTCCCAGCTGGAGGCACTGCTCCGAAGCGCGCCACCCGGCTGGTTCGATCTCACGATTCACCAGCACATGCCCATGTTTCACATGGAGCATTGCGTGTTTTGCGCCTTCCTCTCGACCGGAAAAGATTATCGCGATTGCGGCCGGCCGTGCGACAAACACCGGGTCACGCTGCGGGATCGCATTGGCGCAGAGCTGCCGCTCAAGGCGGACGCCGGCTGCCGAAATACGGTTTACAACAATCGCGCGCAGACCGGCGCGGACTACGTGGCCCGGCTGCTGGCCCTTGGCGCGCGGAGTTTTCGGGTGGAATTTGTCAATGAATCGGCCGATGAAGTCCGGCAAACGTTGACGCGCTATGGTCAGCTGCTGCGGGGTGAAGTTTCCGGCGCCGAAATTTGGCGGGAGCTCAAGCTGATCAACCAGCTTGGCGTGACCCGCGGCCAGATGGAGGCGACGCCCCAGGCAATCACCCGCAAAGCCTAGCGTTCGGATGTTCGAATATTATTCGGCCGACCGCTCTACGGCAGTTCGTAAATCTCGACCAACGCTTCGCCGGAGGTTCCGCCGACGCCGGAGACCTGCGCGGTGAACGCGCCCGCGGGCACCGTCACCACAAGCGCGGCATCGCGGCTCGACGCGTTTGTCAAATCGAAGGCGCCCACACTCAGAAAAGCCGCCCGCGCAGGCGTCGCGCCGAGTTCCGCCCAAGAGTCATTGGCCGCAAACAGGACTTCGCCACCAGCCGGATTGCTGAAGTACAACTCAACTTTCGGATCGGCGAGAACCCCGGGCACACCGAATCCCGTGAGCCCCGGCCCAATTCCCCGGATCAACAACCGCTTGGGCACATTTCCGCTGATGACAAAGCCAGCGATCAACGTGCTCGAGCCCGTGCCGGCGAAATTGCGTGCCGATACATTGGTCAACCGCGCCCCGCTGCCGGGCGCCGTGTCGTAGATTTCAACCAAGGCCACTCCACTCCGATTCGCGGTGTCAGCCACGTGGATCGTACGCGGGCCGTCGATCGTCGTCACCAACGCCGCATCGCGCCCGGCCACGTCCGCGAGATCGAAGGCGCCCGTGGCCACAAAGACCGCGCGCAACGCGGCGGCGCCACCGCTCGCCCAATCGTTGTTCGAGGCCACGATGGTGTCGCGCCCCCCGACATCCGCATGCACGTCAAGTCGCGGGTCGATCAGCACGCCCGTGACCCCAAAGCCCGCGAGTGCCGGGCCAATCCCGCGGACCAACACCGTCTTGGCACCTCCCGTCACGACGCAGCCCAGGATCAAGGGTGCGGCCCCGCTGCGCGCGACGCCGCGCACCGAAACATTCATCAAGCGCCCGACTTCCGGCGTGCCCACCACCAAGCGGGCCAGCCGGCTTGTGACGGGCCCATTGGCATCGGTGACGATGACCGTGTAATCGCCCGCGACCGCCGCAGTGGCCGCAGGCAGGGAGAGCGTTGCGCCCGTGGCCCCTGTCACGGCGAGTCCGTTGCGCCGCCACTGGTAGCCAAGCGGGCCAGATCCCGTTGCCTGCACGTTCAGCGTCGCAGTGCCGCCCGGCGCGACCGTCTGGCTCGCCGGATGATCGGCGATCACGATCGTTTCGGAAACCTCCAGCGGAAAACCGCTCACGCCGGTGTTGAGCACGACCTGCATCCGTCCGCTGAGTGATGCAGCGAACTGGTCCGCGTCCGCCTGTGTGCCCTCAGCCACGCCCCAGTGAATCGGGATCGCCACGCGAGCCTTGAGATCGAGCGCGGCGTCCACCGCCTCCTGCACGCTGTTCATCGTGAACGTCTGGCCAAGCGGCAGCATGGCCACGTCGGCCGAAAAAGTCCGCATCTCCGGGAAGCGTTCGGTGTCGCCGGCATGGTAGACGCGCACGCCACCGACGTTGAGCACGTAACCGACGAAGTTCATCGCGCGCGGGTGATTGTTTTTCACCACATTGTACATCGGGACCATCTCGACGGGAACTCCACCGAGCTCGAGCCGCCCGCCCGGGGCCACGGCATGGATGGTGGCGCCGGGAAAATTCGTCAGCAGCGCAGCGATGCCGGGCACGGACGACACAAAAACCGTGCTCGCCTTGCGCACGCGATGGATGTCGGCGAGCGAATGATGATCACTGTGATTGTGGGTAAGCAGGATGAAATCCGCGTCCGCCGGGGTGTTCGTCACCCGGAACGGATCGATGTAGATAATCGGCCCTCCGGTCACTTCGATCTTTACGGTGGCCTGCGTCAGAGCGTGCACGCGGCCGACCACGCGGGCAAAAGCGGGAGTGACGACAAAACCGAAGCCGACGAGGCAGCCGAAACAGGCGAGGGATTTCGAGTTCATGGGAAAGAAATGATTGGCCGTGGTGCGCGCGACCGCGGCACCGCTGGCGAGCAGTATCTACTTTGACTGCTTCGGCTGCCACTCGAAATACTGGCCGTAACCCGCGCCCAGATTCCGGGCCAGCCACATCCGGTATTCGCGGTCGGCCAGCCGCGTGATTTCACGCCGCTGGATCGGCGTCACGTTCGTGTAGATTTTAACGACCGGCCGGCTGTCGACGATTTCCCGCGTGACCACTTCGTCGCGGAAGTCCCCGCAAAGATCCGCCGACACCAGCACGCTGCCCGTGCCCTCAACCGGCGGAGCGACCCCCTCGATTTCCTTGAATTCCTTGCCATCGAAACGCATCAGCCGTCGGCCGCCATCGGTCATGATTTCGCGCGTGGTGTTGCCCAGCCAGTTGATCGGACGGAAGCCGCGGGGAAACGGGCTCAACAACACCTTGCCATCGGCGGCCAGCAGCACCGTGTCGCGGACGGTGTGACCATCGCGATTCGTCATCATTTCCAGGCCGGGATGTTCCGCCGAAATGTCGGCCGCCCAGCCGGTGTGCGCATGCGTCCAGCGGACGTCCTCCTCCCGGTTCTGTTTCCAGATCACTTTCCCGTCGCTGGCGTTGACGACATACGCGCCGGCATTGGTGTTGTCCTCGATCGCGAAGAACACCTGACGCCCGGGCCGGCCGGGGATGATGTGCTTGATGGCGACCACGTCCGGGTGCCCCGCGTAGATCGACCATCGCACCGTTCCGTCGGGATTGAGACAGGTGCTGCCATTGAACACTTCATCGCGCCCGTCTCCGTCGACATCGGCCGCCTCGATATAATGCGCGCCGCTGCCATTGGTCTCGCCGAAGCTCTTGAACTGCCAGAGCTGTTTCAGGTTGCCGTCGTAGGCCGTGAAGATCTCGTTTTCATAGAGGCCCGACTGCGTGATGATTGCCGGCTTCTTGCCGTCGAGATACGCGATGCCCAGCACGATGCGGGTCGAAGAACGGGAAAGGTCGGAGACGAGCGGGGTCCACGGGGTTTTCCGCAGGACATCGCCGGTCATTCCGTTCAGCACGGCGAGGTAGGTGCTCTCGCCCTCCTGCAGCCGGCACACGACCTCGCTCCTGCCGTCGTCATCGAGATCGTAGAGCAGCACAGGACTATTGTGGGAATTGCCATACGCGTGGGAGTGCCACACGAGCGGGCGTCGCCAGATGCTCTTGCCGTAGCTGGTGAAACCCTCGAGTTCGACCGGGATGCCGGGATCGGCCGAGCGTTCCGTAATCCCGTTATCATGCCGGAACACCACGTCGACCACTCCGTCGCCGTCGACGTCGCCGAACATCGGCGTAAACCCGCCCTGCTTCACATTGGGGCGAAACGTCGCCAGCAAGCCGCTGCGTTTTTCACCCGGCTCCACGCCGGCCCATTCCGAGGGCGGACCCTCCTTGCCATCGGCCAGCACGGCGCGAATCCGGTAGTAGGAGCGCAACTCGCCAGCCGGCTGGTTCGGGCCGCCGCGGGCGGGCACCGGCTTGGCGCCCGGCGGTTTTGGATCAACGAAGTTGGTGCTATCGCGAATGGGCGCCTGCGTGAGCCGCTCACCGGCGGCGTGGCGGTATTGTGTCCGATAAACGTGAAAGCCCACGTTCGCCGGGTCGTCGGCCAACAACTGCCAGCCGAGGTACACCTGTCGTTCGCCGAGCGACGCGGCGACCACCCGCCGCTGTGCGCGCTTAAAGTGCGTCGAGCCCGCCGGCTCGCGCACGAGCCGGAAGCCGAGATCCGGCTTGCGGATGCCCTCAAGTTGGTAAGCCGCCGTGCCAAGCTGGAGATAATAATCCGCGCGCGCCCAGGACCCGCCCATCGCCCAGCCTTCCCGATCGTCCTCGGAGGTGATCCGAAAAACAAATCCGCCGAGGGTGACGTCGGGATTCTCGTTCACCATCTGGAAAACGTTTCCGGCCATGTCGTGGAGGCCCCACGGATTGGCCGCGAAACGCTTCACCGGCTGGAGCCGCTCGCGCCAGATGCTGATGTCGCGCTCGCCGGCCGGGGAGAAGTTGGCCTTGCCGGCCGGCGCGTCGTTACCCCATGGGTATTTGACGTCGTCGCGGCCGGCGCGGGCGGCGTATTCGAATTCCGAACTCGTGGGGAGCCGGTAGATCCGGCTTTCCTTTTTCGAGCGCCAGTTGGTGTAGGCGCGGACGTCATGGTAGCGGCTGACAAACACCACGGGGTGTTGCTCCATCCCGGCCGGGATGCGGCCGTTCGTCCAGAACGGCGGCGGTGCGTACTTCGTGTCGTCGATGAAGAGCTTGTATTCCGCGTTGGTGACGGGATGGACGCCGATCTCAAAATCGTCGAGCCGGATGCCGGGACGCAGCGTGCCGCCCTGGATGGGGACAAAACCGCCGCCTGATTCCGCGGCCGGGGAAAGACTGAACGCAAAAAACAGGGCAAAGCCTGGCCAGATCCGGGGGTTCATACGCGAGGACGGGGTTGGAACGCGACCGCAGTCTGTGCCTCCCGCTCCCCCACGGCAATTAGCCAATACTTCGGACAGATAGCGGGCCCTACAAGTGGCCGGCCAGCGTCCTCAGCGCACTTCAAACACCCGGCGCGCCGACTCCGTGGTGATCCTCCGCTGCACGCCGGCAAAAAGATCAACGTCAAAGGCCTTGCCGATGTTGTTGCCCGCGAGATCTTCGATCGTCGTCGGAACAAGCAAGGTATGGGTCCCGCGCTGCCAGGGTTGCGCCGGGACAAAACTCCAGCGTCGTTCCTGTTCGCCCAGCGAAGCCTCGCCGGCAACTGGGGCGCCGGTGGGGCCACTGACGTTGATGAGCCGCGCGGCCAGCGCGCGGTCCATCGGCTCGTCGAAGTCCACCACCAGCGGATCGCGGGTGCCCGACTGCGCCGCCTGTAGCGTCCAGCGCGCGGGATCCGGCGGAAGGCGATCCGCTGCTCCGATGCCAAAGGTCTTCGCATAGCTCTCGCGCAAGGGCTGGCCGCCGGCGTCGCGCCACGCTCCTGCCACCGTCAGCGCATAACGCTTCCCCTCCTCGAAGACCGGCCCGACATCCTCCAGCGGTTTCACCCCGCGTTTGATCCGGCCCGGGTCGATGAGCAGCGTGAGCCGCGTCATCTCCGGGTCCCAGAGTTCCTCGTCCAATTCAAGAAAGGCCAGCTCGATTTCATGGCCGGCAGTGTCACGCAACTGGACGTGCTCGTACGCGCCGCCCCGACTCATCGGCGCGGAGAACTGGATATAGAATTTCAGCTGGTTTTCCGGCAACAGATCAGCACTGGGGAAAACGCTCGCGACGGACGTGGTGGGCGTTCGCGTGGACGCCGGAAGCTCGAAAAAGGATGTCAGGACGGGTCCGGACCCGTTCTCTCCGGGCAGCTTGCCCGCGCGAAATTCCGCGCGATAACGGACTCCCGTTTGCAAGGGATAAATCGGGGCAAAGCGCAGCCGGTCACCGTTCAGCGTCCAGGTTCCTGCCATCGGCGGCATGGAGGTGACGGTGCCCGACCCTGGCTCCGCGAACACGCCCAGGATCTCCGCCCATTTCTCCTGGGACCAGCCTGGTGCCGCCAGCGCGCCACTCGCTGCAACCGAAACTCCGCTCACTTCCACGGCGACGGTGGGAGCGTCCGCGTCGAGCCAGCGAATCGCCGGACCGCTCGCGCCGTGCGCCGCTGGGCCATGGCCCGGCAACGCGAGCAGCGCCACAAAAAGGAGGGCGGGCTTCAGCCCGCCCTTGAACCTGGTCGGCGGGAGGGAGCGGACTGAAGCCCACTCCACGCTGAGCATCACGGCAGCGCCAGGGTCTCGAGATTCAATGCGTTGCCCGCACCCGTACGCACCACGACAGCATGGCGGCTGTCGAGCCGGTCAAGCTGGTTGATCCCTTCCCAATCGATTTTCTCGAACTTGAGGCCCTTCGTGTCGCTGACCTTTTCGGTGATCGCGGCGGCGGTGCTGATCTGCTCCGCGGCGACCTTCATCACCCCGCGCCGGCTGTTGGCGAGGAGTAGGTAATCCTTCCCGTCCTTCTGGTAGACAATCATGTCGATCGGGCGGTTGCCGTTGCCGAACTCGGCGATGGTCTTGCCTTGGATCTTCGCACCGGGCTTCAGTTCGCTGAGCGCGAATTGCACAAGCGGGGTGCAGGTGTAGGCGGCGAGCAGATGGGGTTCCTTGCCCACCATGTAAGGGACAAACGTGCGCACGGGTGCGCGGGTTTCGAATGCGCCATGCGCTCCGTGATAAATTTCCACCGCGGTGCCACGATCGGCGCCCTTGAACGGGAAGGCGATGGCACGAAGGGTCGACGCGAATTCCTCGTTCGAGAGCCCCGCGACGAGCACGCGGCCGTCAGCGTAGGCAATGTCGGTGATCGCCTCGAGCCGGCGATTGCTCTGGCGGTTGCCCTGCCCGACCATCGCATCGGCGGCGGGATTGGGCAGCTCCACGCGCGAGAATTTCACTTTTTCAAGGGCGACAATCTCTGGCTGGCCGTCGGCCTTCACGCGAATGAGGACCGGCGTCGCATCCGGGCCCTTCCCCCGGGCCACGGCCAGATACGCCTGGCGGGAAAGCGGATTCACCGCGAGATCCTCAATCACGATCTGATCAGCAGCGGTGCCGAGCAGCGCGGCGATCTTCTGGTTGATCGCCTCCGCCTTGATGGCGGCGGCACCTGATGCCGCCTTCGCATCGCCCGTGGCGATCGCCACGATCGCGGCTGCCTTGGTATCAGCGATGAACAACACGCCTTCAGGGCCGAAGGCCAGCTGGCTGATCGATTTCAGGCCGGGGTTGCCTTCGGACATGCCAGAGGTGAGGGAGGCACGGGCACCCGGCGCGAAGCCGAGGGCGATCACAATGAATGCAGGCAGGCAGGTGAACTTTTTCATGATTCTCGGGGTGAAGGCAGTCACGCAGGACACGCCCTGACGATGCAGAAGAGCGGGAGTGATGTCGTCGCAGCTCCAACGAGTCAAGGGGGCCAGAAATTGGACGGTCCGGCGGCAGTGCAGGTGTTTTTGCCTTGGTAGCGGAACGCGTGAGCGTTTCGTGGCTGCGAAAGGCCCGCGCCTGCCGCTACTGCGGGCCCTGCGCCGGAGGCGACGGCGGATCTTTCTCCAAGGCGCTTTCGTTAGCCTTGATTCGCGCGGCAATCGCCGCGAGCACCGCCGTCTGGGCTGAGACGACGGGGGGAATGGCCAGGACCGTGGTGACCTCCCACTGACCGGAATTGTTCAAATGACCCCACGCATAGCAGCGCAGCGCACGGTCATGGCCCAGCAGGGCGAAGACCTCGACCTTGCCGTCCCACAACACCTGGCCGTTGATCACTTCCTTGACTGATTCGGTGCGCGAGTGCGATGCCTCACACTGGTGCAGCCGCTTGATCGTGGAGCGCAGCTCACCGATATAATTCATGGCGCAGTGCAGTGGTTTCCCGATGGGCGGACAAAACGCAACCCCGTGGGGAAGTGACGGTACGTGATGGCGCGGATGAGCTCGTCGTCCGTGCAGGAAAAAGGCTTGCCGGCAGCCGGCGGGTTGCGCGCGCCGAGCATCAGGGGAAAACATTTCAAAGTCATTGGGCCTCAAAATTTCAACCGTGAATTCTCGTGCCCGCACTTCGGGCACGGGCAAAGTGCCGTTCCGGACGGCGCCGTGTAGAGCGCGTCGCAGCGGATGCAATGAAACGTGGTTTTGCGCCGTTCCTGCTCGAAGCGCCGGTGATCGCGGCGATCGTACCACATCCACAGGCCGACAAAAACCGCGGCGACGAGCACGCAGTAGATGACAGAGGCCGTGGTGAGATCGAACATCGCCGGGGAAGGATGGCGCGCCCCTCCGGCTTTTTCCAGAGGGGATTTCGCCTCCGTCGGTTCCCCGCCGCCCACCAGAACTCAGGGGCGTACCTCGCGGGCACAAAAAAACGCGCCGGGGATACCGGCGCGTTGGATTGTTACGGGAAACGAGTCTTAGCTCTTCGACTCGCCCTCGGCTTTGGGAGCCTCGGCCTTCGTGGAAGGCTCGGCGGGAGTTTCGGTCGACGGCGTGGCCGCCGAATCGGCCTTGGCCGCCTTGGCGGACTTCTTGCCGCCGCTCTTCTTCGCCTTCGAGGACTTCTTGCCCTTGGACTTCTTGTAGCCCGGGTCGTCCGCCTTGACGAATTCGATCAGCGCAATCTCGGCCGAGTCGCTCGCGCGCGCGCCCAGCTTGTAGATCCGGGTGTAGCCGCCATTGCGATTCGCGAACTCCTTGTGGGTTTCGTTGAAAAGCTTGGTCACGGCATTCTCGTCGCGGATGTCGGAAAGCACGAGCCGGCGCAGGTGAATCTGGTCCTTCTTCTCGCCGGGAACCGCGGCGCGCTTGGCCTTGGTGATCGCCTTCTCGATGAAAGGACGGAGGGCCTTGGCCTTCGTCAGTGTGGTCTGGATGCGACCGTGCGTGATGAGCGACGCAGCCATGTTGGACAACATGGCGGCGCGATGTTCGCGGGTCACGCCCAGGGAGGCGTGGTGTTTATTATGACGCATTGGTTTTGTTTTTTAGTCGGCTCCCGATCGGCAATCCGGTCGCAGCGTTGGGCGGCAGCGGACGGCGCGAGAGCCAGAGTAGATTTATGAAGTACGATTCGTGATTTATGATTTCGGACGACGCCCCGCTGGTGATGGCCGGAGCCAATCATCAATCGAGAATCATAAATCAAAAATGAGCTTAGGCTTCCTTCTTCGTGTCCAGGAGGCGCTCGTCGAACTTCATACCGAGCGACAGGCCGAGGGCCTCGAGCTTCTCCTTGATTTCGTTGAGGGACTTCTTGCCGAAGTTGCGGTACTTGAGCATCTCCTGCTCGGTCTTCATCACGAGCTCGCCGACCGTGGTGATGTTGGCGAGCTGGCGATGAAGACCGAGCAGGAGATGCTCAAGTACCGCAACTTCGGCAAAAAGTCCCTCAACGAAATCAAGGAGAAGCT
>JBKJRG010000191.1:0-2719 GCA_046594805.1 Opitutaceae bacterium
GGTGCTCATGACTTCGGCCGCGACCGTCTTCGGCCATTTGATGCTCATTTTCGTCACGGGTCCGGGTGCGGCCGCGCGGAACAGCATCGGCTGGGTGCTCGTGGTCGGCATGGCCGTGGGCAGCATTTTCACCTTGTTCGTCGTCCCTGCGTTCTACGTCCTGATTGCCCGTGACCACTCCCGGTCCCGCGCCGGCCGCGCCGGAGCCGGGACGCATGCAATGCCCGCGACCGCCGAGCCCGTCCTGATCCAATGAGCATTCCGTCCATGATAGCCCGTCATCACTTTTCACCCGTTCGTCGCCGGCTGGCCGCGCTGGTGCTCGCGGTCACTCCTTTGCTGGAGCCTGGCCCCCGCGAAATGCGGGCCCAGCCCGCGCCGCAGCAGCCCGTCCCCGACACGCTCGATCTCCGGGCAGCGATTCGTTTCGCCCTGGAAAATAATTTTGCCATCCGCCAGGCCCGCGAGCGGATCAAGCAGCAGGAGGGGGTCGTGATCGAAGTTTCGGCCCGCGAGATTCCCCATGTCTCGGCCGACGGACTCTATCAGCGCAACGACACCGACATCAGCCCCGGTTTCCCGGCCAGCGATCGCGCCTGGCAAATAAACCTCACCGCCTCCCAAGTGCTCTACGCCGGGGGCGGGGTTCGCTCGGCGGTGAAGAGCTCGAAACTGGTGCGCGAGGCGGCCATCCTCGATCTGCAGGCGGTGATCAACGACGCCCTGCTTCAGGTGCGGACCGGGTTTTACAGCGTCCTGCTGGCGCGGGAGAAGATCAAGGTCCAGGAATCGAACCTCGAATTGTTGCAGCAGCAGCTGAAGACGACGACGGATCGGTTCGAAACGGGCACGATTTCCAGCTTCGAGAAGTTGCGGGCGGAGGTGGCGGTGGCCAATGCCAAGGTCCCGCTGATTATCGCGCGCAACGACTACCGGCTGGCGGTCGAGGCGCTGCGGCAGACGCTCGGCTTCACGACGAACAAGCCCGACTCCCTGCGAAAAATCCCGGAATTTGTCGGCACGCTCGAGTTCATCCCCGCCGATTTCGAGCTGCAGCGCGCCTTCGACACCGCGCACAACAACCGGCCGGATCTCGAGCGGCTGGCCCGGCTCGCGTCGGCCCGGGAGGAGGGCGTCACGGTCGCGCGCTCGAGCACGTACCCGAACGTTTCCGCGTACGGCGGCTGGGCGTTGCGCAAGGGCGGCACCAATCACTTCAGCGACTCCAACAACGGCTGGCTCCTCGGCGTGCAATCGCAATGGGCGATCTTCGACGGCCGGGCGACGGCCGGTCGCGTAGTCCAGGCCCGGTCGCTCCTCGAGCAGACGAAACTCGCCTTCACCGAGGCGCAGCTCGGAGTTGAAGTGGAGGTTCGCCGCGCGTTTTCCCAATGGCAGCAGGCGGTCGAGCTGGCCGAGGCCTCGCAGCGCGTGGTCGGGCAAGCCACCGAAGCCGTCCGGCTGGCCACCGCGCGTTATGATGCCGGCACCAGCACCCAGCTCGATGTCCTGACCGCCCAAGTCGAGCTCACCACCGCGCGCACGAACCAAATCCAGGCCTACTATGGTTTCAACGTGGCTGTCGCGTCGCTGCGCAAGGCCATGGGCCAGGCGGACGAGTTTGTGGCGAAATGAGACAGGCGGGTGACGGGATTTACCGGCGGTCGAACCGAATGTTTGATGGTAGGGCCGGCGCTTGCCGCCGTGGCGTCGCGCGGCGCCCGTCATAACCGCAACGGCGTGCCGGCAAGCGGCAGCCCTACCGCCAAACTCCCTGGCACCAAAACCGCGCTCGCGAAGCGAGCGCGTTTGCCGTTCAATTTTTTTCTTTAGCGTATCCGCAACACCCCCGCCCCCATGGTGTCGTCCCCCAGTTCCATGAAATGGCTTCGGCTTCTTGCCATCGTCGCATCGGCGATGGCTGTTTTGCTTTTGCTCGCGTTGGCGGTGGCGTTCAATGGCTCGTTCCAGACTTGGGCCGTGAGACGCGCCTTGGCGGCGCAACCGGGGTTTAAGGCGACCGTTGGGTCGGTGGACGCGGGGATGCGGCAGGTGGAGTTGAAGCAGGCCCGGTTCGAGCGCGATGGGGCGATCCTCACGCTGCCGCTGGTGGTGGTGGACCTGCCACTCTTCGCCGCCGCGTTTCGGGACCGGGTGGAAGTGAGAAAACTGGTGGCGAAAGGCTGGACGTTGGATTTTTCGAAATCTCCCGCTGTAGTCGTGGCTCCGGGAACGATCACGCCGGCGGGGACCACCGCCAGTGCCGGCGCGTTGGCCGCCCAGGCATTCGGCGGAATTTTTGCTCATCTCCGTTTGCCGGTGGATCTCGCGGTGGATGCGATTGAACTCGAGGGCGAGGTTTTCCTGCCGGCCGGACGCGGTCAGACGAAAATCACCGTGCGCGGTGATTTTCGTCTGACCGCGTCCGGCCGGCAGGATAACCTCGCCCTCGAGTTCAATCGCATCCACCGCGAGATCCACCGGCAACCGGAGATGAGCAAAAATCCCGCCGAATGCCTGGGCGACCAACGCGCCGGCGCTGGGGGTGGACCCCGCCGGAGCGATCGTTCCCGGAGCCACGACTGCAGCGGGAAATTTCGAAAAATCCAACGCCCAGCCTTTCGCCACCAGTTTTCTCACTTCCACCCGGTCCCGAAACGCGGCGGCGAAGAGTGGCAGGTCCACCACCACCAGCGGCAGCGTGAGGATCGCCCCATCG
>JBKJRG010000199.1:0-3831 GCA_046594805.1 Opitutaceae bacterium
AAAATTTCCAGCCATCAGCGCGCGGGGCACTATTGCGATACGCCGGCACGTAGACGACGTTCCACCGGAACGACAATCCGCGGCGATCGAAGGCGAC
Source organism: Opitutaceae bacterium (assembly GCA_046594805.1). Lineage (GTDB taxonomy): Bacteria > Verrucomicrobiota > Verrucomicrobiia > Opitutales > Opitutaceae > ER46. The sequence goes on from JBKJRG010000199.1 coordinate 98, forward strand.
CCCGCCGTTCGCGAGCTGCTTCGGCCGGCGGAAGTTCTCGTAATTGTCGAAATACAGCCGGGTGTAGTTGCCAAAGATCGAAACGCCCTGCCAGAAGCCAGGCAGGAATACCAGGTTTTGCCGGTAACTGAACTCCAGGTTCGCCAGGTGAGACCGGTTGACGTTGTTGACCGTGGTCACCCGATGGCCGCCGAGGTCGTAGCCCTCCTGGTTGGGGAACGTCTCGCCGACCGGCACGTCCACCGTGCTGCTGCTGATCAAGTTCGAGATGTCGCGCCGCGCACCGGAGATGGAGACAAAGCCCGCGCCCTTGGGGAAATAATACTCCGCGCTCGTGAAAACATTTCGCCCGCGCTCGGGCTGCAAGCCGGGGTTGGGAATGTTGGCCGTCGGAAATGGCAGCGCATCGGGATTGATCGTCAGCCCGCCCGCCAGGTTGTTGAGGTTCGGCCGGGTGATCGAATCGTTGAACGATGCCCGCAGGATGAATTCGCTGCTCCACCGATAAGTCGCATGGAGGTATTTCAGCCAGGTGTGGTAGTTGGAGGTGTTGGTCGCATCCTTGCCAAAACGCGCCGTGATGTAGTCGAGCGATGTCGTCGGAATGTTCGCGTTCGGATTCCCCGTGAGCAGATTCTTCGCGTAGTCGTCGCCCCGGTCCGTGGGGCCACGGCCCGCGCTGCGGGTCTTCTCCAGCCGCACGCCCGGAGCGAGGTCAAACTTCTTGGTGACTTTGATGATCGACTGCTGATAAACCGAATCGATCTGCTCCTTGATATCCCAGTGATTCCTGAGCGCGCGATCCAGCATTTGGGCGGCCGTGAGCGGGACGAACCGTTCGGGGTGTGCCTTGTAGATCTGCGCCATGGCAAATCCATTGGGGACCGGGAGGTTTTGGAGATTGCCGCCCTGGAGATTACGCTGCCGGAAGTGGGGCTCGGCCGTCCAAAGTTCGTCCCCGGTGTTGAGCAGGCCGTCGGGACCGAGGTAGACGTGAGCGTATTGAGTTGTGCCCCCCGAAAGGTCGCGCACCGACAGGCTGATGTCGCCACCCCACTTCAACAGCACCGGGATTTCCCACCGCCTCCAGTTGTAACGAAAATCCGCCTTGAGCGTCCATTTTTGATCCTTGCCCCTCTCGCCGCCGGCCAGGGACGTGGGAGCCACGCCCGCGGGATAGCTCGCCAGCTCCCGCCAGTTCGGGCCGCTCAACTGCGTGATGTTGATGGCAGAATCCATCGGCGAGGTCCGGTCAAAGCGAAGTCCCAGATTCGCCAACGGACTCGTGTTGCCGGAGCTGAAGTAGCCGTATTCGAGATTCTTGAAGTAGCTGGTGGACCGCGAAAACGTTCCCTGCAGGTCCGCGCGGAAGGCACCTCGATTGTAGGAAGCCCCGGTCGACATGGTGTTGGTTTCTCCGCTTTTGTGGAAAAAGAGAGAGTTGCGCAGGACGGCCGTGCCCGCCGCGGTGGTCTGGCTGAGTTGCGAATACTCGACGCCCGACTGCTGGGGACTCCCCGCGAACGGACTGTTGACGGTGCTCGGGAAAGTAAAGACGACGTTGCGGTTATTATTCAGCGCCTTGTAAGTGCTGAAGTCGATCCGCGCCCACGCCGTCAGGTTGGGCGTGAACTTGTAGTCGAGGCGCAAATTGAAGTTCGACCGATCGGTCAGCTTCGGCGCGTCGATCAGCGTGGTTCCGCTGATCCGCGGAACCTCGGTCGCGTTGTTCGCCGGGTTGGCATCGAATTGGTGGGAAAAGATCATGATGTTCTGCTCGACGAGGGTCCGCGCGAAACTGTACCCCGCGATCACGCCCAGCTTGCCGTTGAAAATCACGTCGGAAAACTCGAGTGACAGGTTCGGCTGAACCTTGTAATTCAATTTGTCGTTCGGCCCCGGGGTCTGCTTGAGCGTCAGGTGGTGCGAGTTGAAACCGGCGCTGACGGACCAGCGAACCTGGCGGCCTTTGCGATCGAAGGCGCCTTTGCTGCGCAGATTCACCACGCCGGCCAGGGCGCTGCCGGACACATCGGGCGTGGGTGTCTTGCTCAACTCCACGCTCGCGATGCTTGAAATGGAAAGCTGCTCGAACTCGAAGGTGCGACCCGTCGCGATTCGCGACGAACCGGTGCTGGCGATCGGTGCGCCATCCATCAAGATGAGGGAGTATTTCGGGTCGAGGCCGCCGATGCTCATCGTGCGCACGTCGGCATCGACGTAGTCCATCTGCACGCCGGGCATCAGCTTCAGGAATTCGCCGACGTTGCCTTCGGAAACATCGCCAAAGGCATCCGACGACATGACGGTTTTGATCTCCAGCGCCGACTTTTTTTCCTGGAGGGCTTTGTAGTTTCCATCGCGCTCCGTCGCGACTCGAAACGCCCCGAGCTTCACGATCTCATCGGTCTTGCTGGTCATGCTGAAATCGTAAACCGCCGTTTGACCGGGCTGCACTTTCACCGTGGCCTCGGCGGGGTCCAGACCGAGAAAGGAAACGGCGACGCGCACCTCGCCAGCCGGCACGCCGCTGAGCGTATAAACGCCCCCCGCTTCCGCGACGGTGGAGATGTTCGCGCCAACCGCTGTGACCGTCGCGCTGCGGAGGTACTGTCCCGTCGACTCGTTGAGCACCCGGCCGGTGATTGTGCCGGTGGTGGCTTGGGCATGGAGAGCGGCGGGAGCGAGCAGAAGAGCCAGCCAGCCGCTCAGGGTGCCAATGGGGTTTTTCATTTTCATTTTTTTGGAGTGCTTCGGCAACGGCTGCGAGCCGCGGTGCGGAAAGGGATCAATCATCGAAGGGCACTTGCGACCGACGACCAGCGCGCGGGTCGTGCGATCCTGCGTGGCAACAATTCCTCGGGACACCAACGGGTCTGTGCGGACAGGGGCATGGGGAAATGCGCGCACTAAGTGCATCGACCTGCCAGTCCGTGCTGTCCAGCGGATTTGAGGAAAAGTACCGGGGGCGAGAACGGCGAGAGGGTCAGGCGGAGGTGTTTAGAGTCATTCCTTTCGAAGATTTCCGTTTCGCGGAAATCGAGCGCTCAACGTTCAACTCTCAATGCGGTTAGTCCAATCATCGAGCCTCGTCACAGAGGGCACGGAGGGGGACCAGAGGTCACAGAGTTCAATCCTCCGTGCCTCCGTGACGAAGATCTAGTCTTGGAAAGGGTCCACAAAAGAGCTGTCCGGTTTCGCCGGTCGGCGGCAGCCTCTTGCCGTACCGCCATGAACGATGACCAGGAGTTGCTCCGCCGCTACCTCGAACATAAATCGGAACCGGCGTTTGCTGCGCTGGTGCAGCGTTATATCGGGCTTGTCTATTCAGTCGCGCTTCGTCGCGTCGGTGGCGATACCCACCTTGCGGAGGACGTCGCCCAACAAGTCTTTGTCGATCTCGCGCGCAAGGCCGCCTCCTTGGTCGGCCGCCCTTCGCTGTCCGGCTGGTTGTTTGCCAGCGCCCACCTGGCGTCGGCTGCGGCTGTGCGCGGCGAACAGCGCCGCAAGAAGCGCGAGACGGAAGCCCATCTCATGCAAACGACCCTGTCACCGGAAGAATCCGGCGCGAAGGACGCGCCCCTTCGCGCCGTGATCGACGACTTAATCGCCGGTCTAAGAGTCGAGGAACGGGAGGCGATCGCCCTGCGCTTCTTTGAGAAACGGTCGTTCGCCGAAGTGGCCGCGGCACTTCGGGTGACCGAGGAGGCCGCGCGCAAGCGCGTCGATCGCGC
>JBKJRG010000284.1:0-21672 GCA_046594805.1 Opitutaceae bacterium
CGCGAAGTACCCCACCCTGCGCGGCGCGCGGGTCGATCATCCGTTCCGCTCGCGGCTGCCACGCTTCACGATGGCGCAGGATCATCCGATCGTGCAGCGGCATTATCGCGAAGCTCTGCAGAAAATAATGCGGGCCGTGCCGGATCTGTCGTACCTCTCGATCTGGACGAATGACAGCGGCTCGGGTTTCGAGCACACCGCGTCGCTGTACGTCGGCCGCAACGGCGGGCCCTACATGATTCGCGAGTGGCGCAACCACGACAAGGTGGCCGAGGCCGCGGGCAAGAGCATCGTCCGCTACCTGCAGAATCTCCGCTCCGCCGCGGCTGAACTGAATCCCGACTTCGACGTCATTCTCCGGATCGAGCCGTTCAAGGTGGAGCACGACCACATCAAGGCGGGGATGGGCCCGCACGTTTCATGGGAGGCGCCTTCGCTGCTGGTGCGCGGCTATTCGCTGCCCTACCCGCACCCGAAGTATCCGGAAAACATGGGCGCGGCCGGGAGCATTTTCCAATCGACCGTCGATCCGTCCGAGGCGGAGGTCATGCAGGCCTCCCGGGCGCAGGGGATCGAACCGGTGCTGCACTACTCGGCGTCGAGCGTGATGAATCACGAGCCGCTGCTCGGGCTGCCGTTCCCGCGGTTGGTCCACGCCAAGCTGCTGGCGGCCCGCGCCGCCGGCATCTCGCGGATGAGCGCACTGGGCGGGCTGACCAATACCGCCAAGGCGCCCTATTGGCCGAACCCGGTGGCGATTCAGGCCGCGCAATTTTTCCCGGACCAGCCCATCGACGACGTGCTGCGCGTATTTGCCGCGCGGATCGTGGGTGAAGCGCACGCGTCGGCGCTCGTCGGGGCGTGGCGGGCGTTCGAGGAGGCGCTCGTCTGGCAGCCGCTCGTGCCGCTTTACTGCGCCTTTGGTTTTTGCTGGCAGCGCACCTGGGATCGGCCCTTCGTCCCGGATCTCGAGGCGGTGCCGGCGGCGGAACGCGATTACTACGAGCGGCACGGCTGCTTCCAGCACAACAATCCCGGACTAAACGATCTCGGCAAGGATGTGCTCTTCGATCTGATCACGCGCGAGTCGGGCGCAAAGATGGCCGCCGACATGGACCGCGAGCTGTTGCCGCGGCTGCGCACGCTGATCGAGATGCTTGATTCGCATGTGGCCATTTCCTCGGGCGCAACGGGCCAGCCGGTGTTCGCCGATCTGCGCGACCGGGTGCGCGGGTACCTCCATTGGGCCACGTCGCTGCGCAACGTCTGCGCGTGGTGCGAATGCGTCTACGGTTACCTCGGCGCGAAGGACGCGGCGACGAAGACCGCGTGTGAGAAAAAGCTCCAGGCGGCGATCGACCTCGAGCTCGAAAGCACCCGGGAATTGATCAAGCTGATCGAGACCTCGACCACCGAGTTCATGGTGGTGTCGGGCGTGGCGGAGAACACGTTTTTCTACGGCGAAAACCTGATCGACCACCTGCGGACCAAGATTCGTCTCACCGAGCAGTATCGCCACCATCCGCCGCGGATCGATCGGGAGATTTACTGGCGGCCTATCCCCGGCACCCACTGGCCGGAGGGATGGTCGGCGGCGGCCTCGCCTTGAGATCAACTCAAATGAACGTAATCAATTGCATGGGCCCGGGCCAATCGCGGAAGCGCGGAAGAGCGGAAACGCGGAGCAATCCGGTTTTTTCCGCGCTTCCGCTCTTCCGCGTTTCCGCGATTCCTCAGCCGCTTGGCCCTTGTTTCCCCGTTTGTCATTCCCGCCTTTGATCGTCACATTCCTTCCATGAGCACCCTCACCGCATTACCTCAGCTGTACTCCTACGGCCATCCCCTCGAGATGGACGAGTCGAAGGTCGGCCTGATGCGCGATTCGTCCGACGCGGCCGATGATATGGCCGAGCTTCGCCAACGGTTCGCCGACGAGGGTTATCTCTACATGAAAGGTTACCTCGATCGGGCCGAGGTACTGAAGGCGCGGGCGAGTTTGACGGATGGGCTGGCCGCGGCCGGGGTGCTCGACGAAATCTTTCCGACCATCGAGGCCGTGTGCAAGCCGGGTGCGGGCTATGTGTTCAAACCGGAGCTCACCGACAACAATCCCGCGGTTCAGAATCTCCTCTACGGCCAGCGGCTGACGGATTTCTACCGGCAATTCTACGACGAGGACATCCGCCACTACGACTTCACCTGGCTGCGTGCCATCGGCCCGGGCAAGGGCACGAACCCGCATTGCGATCTGCCGTACATGGGTCGGGGGACTCACCGCCACATGACGTGCTGGGTGCCCTACGGCGATATCTCCTTCGACCTCGGCGGGCTGATGGTACTCGAGGGTTCGCAGAAGCGGATGGATTTGCTCGAGAACTATATTTTCCGCGACGTCGACGCGTTCTGCGAGAACAAGCCAAAGGAGGCCGAGGCGGCGAAGGCGGGAAAGTGGGCCTTCACCGGCACGCTCTCGCACAACCCGCCTTTCGTGCGCAACAAATTCGGCGGCCGTTGGGTGACCGGGGAATTCCGGGCGGGCGACTTCATCACCTTTGGGATGTTCCTCGTCCATGCCTCGCTCGACAACCGCACGCCAGACCGGCTGCGGATCTCCAGCGACAGCCGCTACCAGCGGGCGAGCGAGCCGATCGACGAGCGTTGGGTCGGGCCGAATCCGCCCGGGCACGGGACGGCGGGGAAAAAGGGCCGGGTTTGCTAACAATCTTTCTCTTACTCTTTATCTTTCTCTTACTCCTCATGCGTGGCGCCGGAGGAGAAAGAGAAAGAGTAAGATAAAGAGTAAGATTTCGGCCCCCATGGTTGCTCCCAGTGCCAGCAGCGTCTCCGCCCCTCCCCCCACCCCCTCCGGCGGCCGGCTCGCCGCGGTCCAGGAAATGGCGCGGCTTCAACGCGCGCTCTTCGAGGTGGAGCGCGAGTTTGTCCGGACCGCGACCACGCTCATTTACCGCGTCGGCGAACCGGAGCTGAAGTACCTGCTTTGCCAGCACGTCTGGGAATCCGCCGGGCACGCGCGTTTCCTGCGGGAGCGGGGACGCGAGCTCAATGGCTTTGGCAACGGCGAGGCCGTGCGCGATGCGATTCGCCGCGTCTTCAACGAGGCCGTCATGCCCGACAACGGCTACGTCGCACTCGCCGGCTTCTACGGCGTGTTCAAGCCGGCGCTGCTCGCCGCCTATCGTCACTATTTGCGCGTCACGGATCACCTCGCCGACTGGCCTTCGAAAAAGCTCGTCGAGGAATTCATCGCCGACGAGGAGCGCCACGCCCGCGAGATCGCCCCCTTCATTGCGGCCTCAGCCTCAACCGTAGCCACGAGCGTGAGCGAGTGGACGGCTCGCCTCACCGCCGCCCTCGCCGAACTGGGCGGTTGGCTCGGCGAACAACCGAAGCGCCCGCTGCCCTCCGCCTTCTGCTGGGAACACACCCAGCGTGACTACGTGCATCCGCCGACCTGCAACCGCGGCAAGTATCCCACCTGCTCCAGCGCGTTCAGCGAGAACCCGGCTGAAACCCCCATCGTCCGCGCCTGGCTCGTCGATCCAAAAACCGACGCACGCGTCATCCGGCTGATGGTGTATGTGTGGTTAATGATGGAAATGGACGCGGTCGATTACCTCGCCACCATTTTCTACGACACACCCGAGGCGCCGTTCGATCTGCACCACGACATGGCGCGGCACCTCTGGGACGAATCGCGCCACAGCCAGTTCGGTTATCGCCAGCTGCCGAAGCTCGGCGTCGACCTGATGACGCTCGAGCACTCGCTGGACCTCTACAATATCCTCGTGCAGATGCCGCCGCATGAGCGGTACGCGATGATGACGATGGAATTCGAGGCGGGCAGTTTCCCGACCAAGGCGGTCGTGATGGATCGCATCCGCGAGCTGAATGATTTCGAAGCGGACACGCTCCTCGCCTTCGACCGGAACGACGAGCAGAACCATGTGCGGTACGGCCATCGTTGGTTGCCGGAAATCATGGCGCTCTGCCACGAGACCCGGCCGGTCGAAGGGTTTGTCCGGGCCACCCAGGAAAAATTCAAGCAGCTCGCGACGATCTACGGTGGGAAAACCCCGCATGCGCTGCCGCCGGAGCGACGCTTGACGGGAGAGAAGATCCGGAAACTCGCCGGCGTCGCATGAGGGCGCGGTCCGACTTCAAGGTAGGGGCGTCGCTTGTCGACGCCCGGGAACGCGATCGGCCCCTCGTGTTCGCGGGCGTCGGCCAGCGACGCCGCTGCACTAACCTTTTTTCGTGGAGAAAAAGCAGACTCACCGCATGACCCAGCCACCCAAGTCCTATCGCGCCGTCCTCGCCGGCACCGGCAGCATCGCCGATGCGCACGTCCGCGCGGTGGAGGCGACGAAGGGACGCGTCACCCTCGTGGGGGCGGCGGATCTCGATGCGAAACGCGTACAGGACTTCGGCACGCGTTTCCATCTTGCGGATGTATTTACCGACTACGCGACGATGCTGCGCGAGGTCCGGCCTGACCTGGTCCTGATCGCGACGCCGCCGGCGGAGCATGCGACCATGAGCATTGCGGCCATGGAGGCGGGCGCCTGGGTGCTCTGCGAAAAACCATTCTGTGGCTCGCTCGCGGAGCTCGATGCGATCGAGGCGGCCGCGCAGCGCACCGGCCGGCACACCGGCTGTGTTTTCCAGATGAGGTTCGCCTCGTCGACCGCGCATCTCCGCGACCTGGCGGACTCCGGCCAGCTCGGCCGGCCGCTGGTTGCCGTGTGCAATACGCTTTGGTTTCGCGACGCCGCTTACTATGCCGTGCCTTGGCGCGGCACTTGGGCGAACGAGCTCGGCGGCCCCACCATGGGGCTCGGCATCCATGCCATGGATCACCTGCTGCACCTGCTCGGCGACTGGACGGAAGTGCGGGCGATCGCGGCGACGCTCGACCGCGCGATCGAGGTGGAGGATGTTTCGATGGCAATGGTCACGTTTGCCAATCGGGCCGTGGCCTCGGTCGTCAACAGCGCACTCAGTCCGCGCCAGGAAACTTACCTGCGGCTGGACTACCAAAAAGCCACCGCTGAGTTGACCCATCTCTACAGCTACACGCGCGACAATTGGAAGCTCACGCTGGCGCCCGGCGCCACGGACGAGGGCTTGTTGCAGGCCTGGCAGAGTTTTCCGCCCGATGTCGGCTCGACCCACGCCGCGCAGCTCACGGCGTTCGTGGCGAACATGGATGCCGGCACGCGCCCGCTGACGTCGGGGCACGAGGCCCGCCGCACGCTCGAGCTGCTGACCGCGATCTACAAATCGGCCTTCACGGGCGAAATCGTCCGCGCCGGTTCCATCCGGCCGGGCGATCCGTTCTATGCCGCGGTGCACGGCGGCGGGCCCGGCAAGAATAAATAAGAAACCAATTACATCTCTCCTGTTTCTTCTTTTTGCCGTTTCCCCATTTCTTCTTTGCCGCCTCCATCCCCATGAAGATCATCCGGCTGCTTCCGCTGTGCCTGCTCCTCACCGGCGCCTCTTTGTTCGCCGCGACCTTTCCCGGACTTCAATCGGTGATGACCGAAGCGGAGTGGAAACGTGCCGGGCTTGACCGCCTCACTCCGGATCAAATTGGAGTGATCGACGCGGCGGTGATTCGCCATGCGGCAGGAGCCCCGCGCCCCGTCCCCGCCCCCACTCCGCCGCTTGCAGTTACGTCGCCCGTTGCCGCGACTCCGCCGGCGCGCGCTGCAGTGGTGCCGCCGCCAGCAGCGGCGGAGCCCGCGCGCCCGAAGCCGAGCCTGCTCGGCCGGCTGGGACTTTCGAAGTCCCGCGACGAGGCACCCCCAGCTCGTACCGCTCCCGTTGAGCCGGTCGCCGCACCGGAGTCATCTGTCGCAGCCGCGCCAGCGGAACCCGCGCGGGCCAGGGCTGGCATCCTGGAACGGTTTGGACTTTCGAAATCCTCGGGCGACGACTGGCGTTCGCAGCCGCCGGTCGTGGCGCGCTTCGTGATGTGGCAGGGAGCGAACCGTTTCCTCCTCGACAACGGCCAGGTATGGGAAGGGCTCGAGCAAATCGTCCTTGCCCTGGCGCCGGGCCGCGAAGTCACCATCGAGGCGCGACCGTTGAACGGGTTCGCGCTCAAGCTCGATGAACGCAGTGCGATCGTGCGCGTGCAGCGGGTGAAGTAGCGCCGGGAGAAGGTTCCGCGCTCGTAGTTCCGCCTTCGAGGCGGAATCCGAACGACGCAAACCTTCCGCCTGAAGGCGGAACTACCAACGACATCATTCTCGTGCTCCAACTCGCCAACTCCGCGCTGCGGATCGACGTCCTCGACCCCGTGGCAGATGCGGCGAGGCTCGGCCCGCGCTTTTGCTGGGGCGGCTACATCTGGCAGGTGCACGACCCGAAGCTAGGCCCGCTGCTGACCGGACCGGAATGGCCGGCGCCAGCGCCGTCCGCGTTCAACGGGCAGGGCCTGCCGGAGTCGTTTCGGCATCGCACGCTCGAGGGGTGTCCACTCACGTGGCGCGGGGAGCGTGGCGTGGCGCTTGGCGCTGGCGAGCTCGCGCTCGGAGCAGACGGCGCTCCCCGCGTCATCGCCCCCTGCGCGTGGGAAATTGCAACGCACCCGGATCGCCTGGTGTTCACCACCCGTCATGCCGCCGCGGGCTTTCGCTACGAACTGACGCGCTCCATCGCACTGACTGCGCGCACCGTCCGCTCCGCGACGCGGCTGACGAACACCGGCGGCGAGCGACTCACCCTCGAGTGGTTCGCCCATCCCTTCTTCCCGTTGTGCGACGGCCTGGGATCCGCCGATCTCCCCCTCGGCACCAGGCTCGCCGACAATCCAGGCTTTGCCCTTACCGGGCGCAGGCTCACGCAGCGCCGCCGATTCATGCGGCAGGACGACGGCCATATGGAGCGCGGGCTGCAGTTGCCGGGCAATCGACCGCTGGTGGCCACGGTCGATCACCCGCGGCTTGCGCCCGTCCAATTCGAGGCGAGCTTCGCGCCGAACGCCTGCGTGATCTGGGCCAACGACCGCACGTTTTCGCTCGAGCCCTATCGCACGCTCGAACTTGGCCCGGGCGAGACGTGGGAGTGGAGCCTCTGCTATCGGTTCGAGAATCGAAGCGGGGGTCTGTGACCCGCCCTGCTACGATGGGGCAAGGGACGAGCGGGAAAAAGCGTGTGGTTTGGTTTTTCTACGCAACGGCGGCGTTAATCTGCCGGCCGAAGGGCCGAAGTGCGCCGTCCTGCGCCGCCAACTCCTGGAGTTCCGCCTCCGTGCGCAGAATCCGCAGTCGAAGTCGATAACGCCGGCTTTGTCCCGGTGCCAGGGTCGAATCGACGGAGGGATGGCAATCACGGACGCGACCCAACAAGGATCCATAAAACGGTTCCAACGCGCTCACATAAGAACCGCGTGGACCGTAATGCTGCCAATGCGCCAATCGAGGAAAGGCTTCAGCCGGATAAGTGAACTCAAGGCCCACTTTTAGCCGATCATTGATCACTCCCACCCGGCAGTTTCCCTCCGGATCGGGCTCGACCTTCACGATCAACCCCCGCTCGCCATTCCCGGCATGCTCGGGCAATCCGGCGGGAACATGCTTGAGGTGATTCATCGCCGCGGCATCCAGCGGTTGGATGATGTCTTGTCCCGGCGGCGGCGGCACGATCCAGTATTGGGCGTGGCCACGGTAGATGAACCGCGCGGCTTGATCGAGCAGCGGATAACCCAAATTACAATGATACAGCCAGTGGTGCGCACTCGTGGTGTCGCCCCGATTGATTACCTCGTCCTCGATGACAATTTCGGGAAGACCGAGAGTGCAACGGAACGTGCGACGAACTTCAAATACCGGTCCGAAAACCCGCGTGTCGCGCACGATGAGACCAAGCTCCATTTCGCGAACCGCGCGATGGGGGTCGGGATTGAGAAGTTTTTCGACCACCGCAGGGCTGTTCGAGTAGCGGCCATGGAGGGAGGTCTTGACGCCATTTTCGATTCGCGGCCCGCCCATGTATTCCGGACCGCACGTCGTCAACAGGCCGCCGGCCCAACCCCGCAGCCATTCGTCGTCCCGATGATAAGCCGGGCTCGGCGGCCGCAGCCCGTTGGGCGAAAGATAGGCGAGACCAATCTCGTTATAGGTCGCATCCACGATATCACCACCGCGGTCGAGCGCTACGGTGAACCGAAGCCCCGATCCGGTATCGACGAAGGCAACCCGCACCCCCGAAGGACCGCCGGCGGCGGGAGAATCAAGCGTCCCGGTGCGAATTCCGCCGACTTGAAGGACGTTTTCAAACTTCTTCCAATCGAGCGGCAGGGTGGCGGTGGATCGATTCATCGCAACAGTTATACCAACAGATCGTTTTACCAGGGTGGCAGCGCCAAGCTACCGCCGTCGAGCACGATCGATGTGCCGTTGATATAGCTGGCGTTTTCACTGAGGAGGAAAGCGGCGGCATGCGCGACATCTTCCGGTTGCCCCAGACGGCGAACCGGAATGCGCTTGCCGAGTTCGGCATAAAGTTCGGCCACCGGCTTGTTCCATCCCTGACAACTCGCCGCCAACATCGGGGTATCGATGGTGCCGGGACAGACCCCCACCACCCGCAGCCAGCCCGCATGATCGACCGCGAGCGAGCGAATGAGTGATTCCAAGGCCGCCTTCGAAGCGGAGTAGAGCGCGTGGGCCGGAAAGCCGATGAACGCCGCGACCGACGTCGTAATCACGATCACGCCTTTGCCCTGTCGCTCCATGACGGGAAGCACGTGCTTGGCCGTCCAGAAAACGCTTTTCACGTTTACGTTCATGACCTTGTTCCAAATTGCCTCGTCGAACTCTGTCACCATGCCGCATGCCCAAACCCCCGCGTTGCAGTGGACCCCGTCGATCCGGCCATAGTGGTCGACCGCTCGACGAACAAGCGCCTGCACGCTCTCCTCGTTCGCCACATCGACCGGAACGAACCGCACATCCTGCCCGGCGGCACGCAGTTCGTTTTCCAACGCCTGACCGCGGTCTTCCTGATTGGAAGCGATGACCACCCGGGCCCCCAGGTCGGCAAAATGCCGGGTGCATGCTTCTCCAATACCCGAGGTGCCGCCGGTGACCACGATGACTTTTTCTTTTAATGACATGATATTATTTCCAGGGGAGATCGCTTTCTCTTTCGAACTTCATGAATTCGAAGACCGCCCCATCCCGCAGCACAAACGCCACGAAAAAACCCGGCGAAGGACTGAACGGCTCCAACAAGATCTGTTCGTCGCGCAAAGCCTCTTCCAAGTCATCCACGTGAAATCCGATGTGCGGCAGGTCGCGTACCGGGCCCTGCACCGGGCTATCCTTCTCGAAGCGAAGAAACTCGATGCGGTAAGGATGCCGTCGCGGGTCGGTGACCCACACCTTGGTGTCCTCGACGTAAACTTCCCCCGGCTGGCTAGTGTCGGTGGGCAGGCCGATATGATGAAACTGTTGCTTGAAACCTTTTTTCATGGTCGACGGGAAGCGGCAATGGCGCGGTCGGCCATTCGGAAAAAATCGTTTTCCGGTTTGTAGCCGAGCACGCTGCGGGCGCGCGTAATGTTGATCTCAAAGGAATGATAGTCCGGACAACGGAGCTCGAGCGTGGGAATGTCCAACTGCCGCGACAGATATTCCGCCGCGACCCGATAATCGAACGGCGCCGGACCGGCGATATTGAACGCCTGTCCAAGGGCCGCCGGGTTATCGAGCATGCGGTCGAAGGCCTGCACCACATCGTCCACATGCACGATCTGGCGGCGCAACGGCACTCCCCGCGCATCGGTCAGGATCGGAATGCGTTCCCGCCCGGCGCGGACCAGGCTCAATGTCTCATCGCTGATCTCGCCAAACCCGTGCCCCGTCTCGGCCGGACGGACGTTGTGCAGCAGGGAAAAATGCTGGAGCAAATCCGCGCCGTCGAAAACCCATGAGGATCTCAGGATGGTTATCGGCACGCCATATTGAATCGAATACTGTTCGGCCATGGTTTCTTCCATGACCTTGGAGAACGCATAGTAACCCGGATATGCCATCCGCGGGTGGTTCTCGTCGATGGGAACCGGCTGCGGATAAAACCAGATTCCCTGGGCCGCATCTCCGCCAAACAATATAAACTGCCGGATCTTCCGGCGCCGGCACGCTTCGAGCACATGGAACGTTCCCCGAATGCTCACGTCGAAGAAGGTCGAGGCGTCTTCCTTGGTGGTGGCCAGTTGTATAACGACGTCGGCGCCGCACACTACTTCCTCCACCGCCCGCAGATCAGCAATGCCACCGGCAATGGATGTAACGTTCCGTCCGACTACCGGTGTGCGATGGACGAGCGCACGCACCGCGAAGCCTCGTTGCTCCAATGCCGCAACGACATGACGCCCCAGTTTGCCCCCGGCGCCAAAAATTGCCGCTGTACTCATGTTTCGTTCGCGTCCCGGTTCAAGGAGCTCTCCAACCGGCCTGTTCCAGCACCTCGGAGATTTTCACCGGTTTGCCGCCACGCGCCTTGCTGAGTGCGTCCGCCTCCATAAAGGCAAGGATCGCGATCGTTTCCTGCTCCGGCACCGGCGAAACGCTGGTTTGGAAAAACTTCACCACCTCCACCATCAGGGGCGCATAGCCGTCGAACTTGCCCACACTCGCCTCTCCTTTGTTCCCCTGCGCCTTGCCGCCGAAGCCCTTGATCTCGCGAAATGTGCCCGTGCGGCCGTCTTTCCACCGGCCCACCGACACGAGTCCGTCGGGCTCGCTGTTTTGGCGGGTGACGCTCTCGATCCCGGGTCCCATCACGGTAATCAGCGATTCCACGCCATGGATGCCATACCAGAACAGGTCGGTGTGATGCGGCTCGAGCTTGGCCGGACTGCTCGTCTCCGCACTGAGCACCCTGCCGATCTGGCCGTTGCGAACGGCCTGCGTCTCCCTGGCATAACGCAGCGACGAGGCGCTGAAGACCGGAACCTTGTGCCGCTTGGCCAGGGCGAAGATCTCGAGCGCGTCCTTGAGCGACCCGGCCATCGGCTTGTCGACGAAGAGCGGCTTGCCGGTCGGGATCGCCGCCTTCGCCTGCTCCAAATGCGGCCGGCCGTCGACGCTCTCGATCATGAGCGCATCCACGTTCCTTGCCAGCTCCTCGATGGAACCGTACATCTTGACCCCGTACTTCGTCTTTAACGTCTCCTCATACCCATCCACCAGCGACCAGGATGACTGGACGTCCGGGCTGCTGGCCTTGTAGGCGCCGACGACCTTCGCACCAGGGACGTGATCCTTCGCCTGCGGATTGTTGAGGATCTCGGTGAAATTGATCGCATGACTCGTGTCGATGCCGATCATGCCGATGCGGATCTCGGCCGAGGACGCAACCGAAGCCGCGAGCAGCGCGCAAAGCATGGCGGCGCGGCGAAGCATCAAAGGGGAAGCAGAAGGGAATTTCATGGAAGTTTTGATTTTGCGAGACGTTCGTTACAGGCTGACGACCTTGCCCGTGGCGGCCGATTCCTCGGCGGCGAGGCAGGCGCGAACCGCCTCGCGGGATTCCTCAGGGGTGATGACCGTCGGGCGGCTGCCCTGTGCCACGCAGTTCACGAAATACGCGAGCTCCTCCCGCAGGGCACCCGCACGCACACCGTGCAGCAGCGGCCAGTAAGTCGTGTCCGGCGAATGCCAGCCGGTCTTGTCGACGATTGAGAAATTCGGGTGCGTGTCGTGGATGTAGATCGATCCCTCCGTGCCATTGATCTCCATCCGCTCGTCGATCTGGAAGGCGGTGGTGTCGGGCAGGCACCAGTTGTCCTCCAGCACGCCGATTGCCCCGTTGTCGAAACGGTACATCGTCCAGCCGATGTCGGGATGCTTGAACCCCCGGACGCTCACGGTCTGCGCGTAGGCGCTCACGATCTTCGCTCCGGTGTACCAAAGCATCAGGTCGGTGTCATGGACGCCGTCCCCGATGATCGGTCCGATCTTCGGCAGCACCTGGGCGCCGACGGACGCCGGCAGGTTCCGCCGTGCATAAAGGGAAACGATCTTTCCGATCTTGCCCGCCGCGATCTCCTGCTTTGCCGCGGCGTAGCGCGGATTGAAACGACAGATGTGCCCCACCATGAAAAAACCCTTCGCCTTCCGGGCCTCGGCGACGATCGCGTCGCAATCCGGCACGGTGGAGGCCATCGGTTTCTCGAGGAACACATGCTTGCCTGCGCGCAGGGCGGCGACCGCGGGGTCGACGTGCTGGTCCCACATCGTCGTGACGCTCACCGACTCCAGCTCCGGGTCCGCTAGCATCTTGGCATAGTCGGTGAACTGACGCCCGACGCCGAACGTCTTCCCCACCTCCGCCAGCCGTTCCGGATTGCGGGTGCAGAGGGAATGCAACTCCACGTTGGGGAGCCCAGCCAGCGTCTCGCAGTGCTTCTCGCCGAACCATCCCAGTCCAATCACGCCGTGTTTGATCTTCTTCATAGGATTGCTTCAGCCCCCAGCCGATGGATCGAGTCCATCGCGCGGCTGGTGTTATGGATGAGGGTTTCCGGGCAATATTTATAGAACGGCACCGGAGGGATCATTTCCGCTGCGATCCATCCATCGTAGCGGATATTCCGGAACGCCTGCATGACCGCGGGCCAGTTGACATCCCCCGAGAGCAGATCACAAAAACCGTCGACCGTCCCGACATTGCGCCGGTAATCCTTGAAGTGCACCCGCCGGATACGCGGGCCCAGCGTGCCGATCCAGTGTTCCGGGTAGCCCGTCTGGAGTGCATTCCCGACGTCGAAATAGCTGCCTACGCCATCGCTGCGGAAATCGTCGATAAACGCCTTCATCTCCAGCGGGCTGAGCAGGAATTTGTTCCATACATTCTCGACACACAGCGTTACCTTGGATCGCTCCGCGGCGGGTAGCGCCTCTTTCAGGAAGTCGAGCGCGCGACGGTGAGCCAGCTCATACGGGACGACTTCAGCGCCGGGAATAAAGTCCACGCCCACCGAACCAGGGATCACGAGAATCGCATCGACGCCAAGATGCACCGCACTCTCGATTTGCCTCGCGAGAATTTCCCTGGCGCGTTTTCGCACGGTCTCATCGCCGCTCGCGGCATTGGCGCCCCAATATAATCCGGTAGCCAGCCCGCTTATCTGCAGCCCGGCCGCTTCGACTTTTCTCCGCACGGTCTGGAGTTCTTCCGGGGTGCTCGTCATCGCCACGGGACCATCCTCCGTGAGATCGATCTCGAATCCCGCAAAACCCGCCTCGGCGGCCACGCCCAGCTTTTTATCCAGCGTCCATTCCGGCGGAAAGGACCAGGTACTAATCGCCTTCTTCATATTAAATTACAATTTCACCGTCCGGCCGGTGGCGGCCGACTTTATTTCCGCCAGCACGGTTCGCACCGACCCGGCTCCCTGAGCAGGCGTGGCCACTTCCGGGTGCCGGCCACGCTCAATGCAATCGATGAAATAGCTTAACTCATTAAAATACCCGCCCAAGGACGAGATGTTTCCATTGGTTCCATTGGATTTTTGCACGCGCGGGCTCTCGAAAGCCAGCGGCTTCCGCTTGCCCGACTTCCCGGTGATCATCAGGGTTGGATTCAAGCGGCTGTTGAACTCGACGACGGCGTGCTCGAAAACGGCTTCGAATCCCATTTGAAATCCCCATTGCGGCGGATAATTCCATCCGCCCTCCGCCGTCACGGCCACCCCCTCGAAATGGTAGGTGGTAAAGAGATGACTCCACCCGGTCGCATCCTTGGTCCCCACCGAAGTCACGGCCTTGGGCTGTCCCAGCAGGTGATGTACATAATCGGTGTCATGGATGTGCAGGTCGAAAGCTGCGCCGCCCGACAGCTCCTCCTTGTTGACCCAGTCGCCCACGCTATAGCCCGGCCGGCCGGATCGGCGATAAAGCGACAGGCTGAGCAAACGTCCGCCCCTTTCCCCGCGCATGAACCGCTCCAACGCCTGGTACTCCGGCCAGAACCTGATGCATTGGCCGATCTGCATCTTCACTCCCGCCCGGGCAGCCGCCGCGGCAAGGCTGAACGCTTCCTTCGCCGTCGCCGCAAAAGGCTTTTCGCAAAAAACGTGCTTCCCCGCCTTGAGCGCTTTCCTGATATATCCAGGGTGCAGCGGTGTCGGGACGCACACATCCACCACATCCACTTCGTTGGCGCGGAGCGCCTCATCGAAATCGCGGTAAACCGGCACCGCCAGGCCAAGCCGTTTCGCTTTTTTTCTGGCCGCGTCGATGTCTTGATCGACGATGGCGGCCAGGGAGGCTCGAGGCAGCGCGGAATACACCTGCGCGTGTATCTCACCCATAAAGCCAAATCCGGTCACAAGTATGTTTTGCATTTGTATATTCTGTTAAGAAATTATTTTCCCCGGTGCCTAGCGGGTGATGGGCTGCGAAATACGCAGGTAGGCGAAAAAGTCGCGCAACTGCTGATCGCTCAGGTTATCCAACAGGCCCTCGGGCATCAGGCTGCGACCGACGGGATTCAGCGCCTTGATCTCCGATTGGGGCAACGTGATGTCCGCGTCCTCGAGCCCACGCAGCGCGACGATCTGCGTGTCGCGCTCCACCATGAACCCGCTCAGGCTGCGGCCATCCTTGGTTTCGACCAGGTAATATTGAAACCCTTCGCGAATCTCGGCGTTCGGATTGATGATGCTGGTGAGCATCGTACCGAGATTGTCGCGCTGGTAGGCGGTCAGCTCCGGCCCGACCTTGCCGCCCTTGAAGAACAATTTATGGCAGCTGGCGCAGCGCTCCATAAAGACCGCCTCGCCCTGGTAGGGATCGCCCGTTCCTTGTTTCAGGATCGCCTCGACCTCGGCGATGCGCTTGTTCGCATCGCTCGCGGGCCTCACGGCCACGCGCGGGAACACTTTCGCCACCTGTTGCGCCAGAATCTCGCGCTGGTGGCCCCGCATGCGGTCGACAACATTTGGCGGGACGTCCTTCGCGGCAAACTGACCGCGTTCGATGGCCTGCAGCAGGTTGATGCTCCACGGCGCGCGACTGGCCAGTAGCGCGAGCACGGCGGTGCGGATATCGCCCGTCGTCCTCGGCAGGAGCGCCACCGCCCACGGGCCGATGTCGGGCTGATCATAAGCCATCAGGGCGACCAGGGCGGATTTGCGCAGGGCGACGGGATCGCTGCTCGCTGCGACCTCGAGCAACGCGGGCAGCGCGTCGGCGGCGCGAACCTCGCCAAAGACGCCGGCGTAGAAGATCCGGTCGTTGATCGCCGCCTTCTTGTCTCGCACGATGGCGAGCGTCTGCTTGATGGCCGCGGCCTCGCCCTGCCGCACGCGTGAAATAAGGGGCGACTGACCGGTGGCGGCCAGCGCCTGTAGCAGCTCATCCGGCAAACCGACCATCGATCGGCCGCGATACGCTTCCTGGAATCCTTCCATCAGAGGCGCGGCTTGCTGCGGTGAAGGCGCCATGCGGAGCAATTGAGCACACACCAGCAGATCCTGCCGGCGCCCTTCCAGCGCAAATCGCCGCATCAGGCGCGGCAGGAGATGTCGCTGAACCATCGGCCGGTCCCAGAGCGCCGGCGTCTTAAATATCTCTAAAACGGCCTCACGACTTACGCTCAAATGCGCTTCGATGACCCACCAGACCAGCAGTGGAATATACGGGTCCATCACGTCCTCATCATGATTCGCGAGCAGGGGGACCAGGGCCAGCGCCTGGGAGTTTGCCAGCCGCCGGGCGGTCGAGGCGATTTGCGACCTCACCTCGGCATTGCCTTCGCGCCGCGCCAGCTCCGCCAGCGCTTTCATCATATCCGAAGGCAGGTCCGTCGCTTCGTTTACGATGTGCTTGTCCGGGAGTCCGCGATTGGCGCCAGAGGCATCGATCAACAGTGGCACTGACCGCCCCGCGATTTTTGCCGCGGCGATGCCCGGCAGCCCCAACCCGCGATTGATGCCGTAATTGTCACCCAAAAGCCGCACGGCCCACATCCGGATCGGCGGATACGGATGCGAAAACGCGGATTTGATGCTCGTATCATCCAAAGCCCCCATCTGATGCAAGGCCCAGAGTGCGGCCAAGGCTCCCAAGTCCTGGTTTTCAGCGAGCACCCGCTGGAGTTTCGGCACGGCGGATTTGTCCTTCCGCTCACCGAGCACGAACGCCGCGGTGTTACGGTGCCATTTGTTGGGATGCGAGAGCAGCGCCACCAACTGGCCGGTCGATTTCTTCTCCAGGTTGGTGTCGCGTTCCAGCGTGGAATCGGCGCCTCGCAACCGATAAATGCGTCCCGTACTCGGATCGATCTGGCTTTGGTAGTGTTGTCCGTGGGCGATATAATATTCGTACATATCGGACACGAAAAGCGAACCGTCCGGAGCATTGACGATGAAGAGCGGACGGAACGCCACATCCTCGCTCCACATCGGCCGGCCCACATCCCGCGTCTCAAACGTCGATCCCAGCACCAGGCGCTCGGCGTCGATCGCTTCGTTGTGAAGCGGATCGATCGCGAAAATATGCCCCTGATATTTCGCCGGCATCGCGGTCCCTTCCACTATCGTCAGGAAATGCGAAAAACGCCGGACCGTCGTCAACGTGCGCATCTTGGGCAGATCGCCGAAGGCATACGGATTGCGGGGGGGGCCAAATTTACCCGGGTCCACTCCCTGCATTTGGTAGAACCCGCCTTGCACATAATGCCAGCCACGCGTCTCGCCCCCGTTATGACCGGAATAAAGCCGGCCTTGCGCGTCCATCTCGAGGCCAAACGTATTACCAGAGCCTTCGGCAAAAATCTCGTACTCGCGCGTTTCAGGGTGATAGCGCCAGACCATGCAGCCCTCGAAATAAACTCCTTCCGCATCCGGAGGATCCATTCCTGCCCGCGTCACCCGGCTCGAAGTCGTGCTGCCCTGGCATCCATACAGCCAGCCGTCCGCCCCCCAGAGCAATCCATTGGCGACGGCATGCGTATCCTCCAGCCCGAATCCCTGCAAATGCACCATCGGCGGGCCGTCCGGGCTGTCGTCGAAATTCTTGTCCGGATAGAAAACCAGATGCGGCGTGTTCATCACCCAAACGCCCCCGCGTCCCCGCACCACCGCGTTCGCCATGTTCAAACCGTCCTGAAATATTTTGTGTTTATCGAAGATCCCGTCGCCGTCGGTGTCTTCGTGAATCGAAATAACGTCCGCTCCCCGATCGTGATTCGGCGGCGGCGGCGGGACGCGGTCATAGTGCGAACGGTAATATTTATCGCGACTGACCATGTTCACGCCGGCGGGGTACGGATATTGCCGGTACTGCGCGACCCACAGCCGGCCACGTGCATCGAAACTCAGGTGGGTCGGCTGTGCGACCAGGGGCTCGCTCAAAAGGAGATCTACTTTCAGATCCCCGGCGGATCTCATTTTGGCGAACGAATCCTCCGGCGAAAGTTTTGGGCCGGTGACCACCTGAGTGGACCGCCCCAATATACGGTTTGATTCTCGAAAGGTGTCAAAAGCGCTCACCAGCGGTTTCGTGCTCAGCGCCCCGCCTGGACGATAATCGTCGCCCAGGCTGAATTCCCATGGCCCCGCCATGACGCACTCCATGAAGTAATTCATGATAAACGGCGCCTCGCCCAGGAACCCGCCCGGACCGGACCGGTTATAAACGCGAATGGCAACCTCGCTCCACTCGCCCTTGCGCAACGTTCCGACCGGCACTTTGTGGCGATGGACGTCGTTGCGCCCGCTCTTGAAGCCCGGAGGAAACTGGCCACCCGCCCCAATTTGTGCGCCGTTGACATAGACTTCGTGCGCATCCGCGAGGTCGCGGATATTTACGCTGACGGACTCCTCATATAGATTCCGCTCATGCTTGGTGAAGAAGCTGTCGTGGACCTTCACCCAGGTTCGATACCACGCCACGCCGTCGTAGCCTTTCGCGATGGCCGGACCATTTTCCTCCCACGCTCCCGGTACCGTCGCCCGTAACTTGGAGACACGACCGGCGGCGGCGGCCTGCCGGACCTCGGCGATCGTCACGGTGGCGCCATCGCGCTGCTTGCTGACAAAATCGGCCTCCATGAACGCGATGATCTCGAGCGTCTCCTCGGCGGACACCGGCGGCACGCCGGTCTGGCCGAATTTGACGATCGCCTTCACGAGCGGCACGTAGCCGTCGAACTTGCCCACCGGGGACTCGCCCTTTGCGCCCACGGCCTTGCCGCCGTAGTCCTTCTGCTGGCGATAGGTTCCGGTGCGACCGCCCGCCCACTTGCCTTCCGTCACGATCGCGCCCGCCTCGCTGCTGCGCCGCGTGACGCTCTCGATGCCGGTGCCCATGACGGTGAACAGCGACTCCACCCCATGGACGCCGTACCAGAAGAGATCCATGTGCGTCGGCTCGAGCGACGCCGGACTGCCGGTCTCGGCGCGCTGCACGCGGCCGATGCTGCCGTTGCGCACCGCCTGCGTCTCCGCGGCGAAACGCAGCGCGGAGGAGCTGAAGACCGGGACATTCCGCTGTTGCGCAAGCGCGTAGATCTCCATCGCGTCCTTGAGCGAAGCGGCGGCGGGCTTCTCGATGTACGTTGGCTTGCCGGCGAGGATGGCCTCGCGGGCCTGCACGAGGTGCGGTCGGCCGTCGACGCTCTCGATCAGCACGACGTCGACGTACTTCGCCATCTCAGTGATCGAGGAGTAGAGCTTCACGCCGAACTCCTCCTGCAACTGCTTCGTGTAGCCGTCGACCCGCGACCATGAGCTCGCGATGTCGGGGCTGCCGCCCTTGACCGCGGCAACGACGCGGGCGCCGGGCACGTGGTCCTTCGCCTTGGGGTCGTTGAGCACCTTCGTGAAGGCGATGACGTGGCCGGTGTCGAGACCGACCAGGCCGAGCCGGAGATCGGCGGCGTGGAGGACAAACGACAGGGCGAGTCCGATGGAGAAGAGCGAGAGGAGACGGAGGCGGCGCATGGTCGAACTCACAAGGTAGGTGCGGCCTCGATGGCTTCGCCGCACATGGCATAGTAGCACGCCATCCCGACAATGCAGGACAAAGGACATGCCTTTACGTCGTAACCTGGCAGGTTCAAGACCGCGTCGGACACCTCCCAGTGTTGATTGATATAGAGATGGCGGGAATTCTTCGCCTGAATTGCCCCGGGCGACGTCGAGGTGAGTGAAATTGTGCGAGCCCCCAATTTGTTGGCGGTGGCCGTCATTTCGTCGTCATCGCGATAAGCCAGAAACACGCAGACATCTCCCGCCCGGATGTTTTGAGCTATCCACTCTTTCCCCTTTTCGCCCTGGAGCAGGATGGTGTGAGTGAAAAAACCAACATCGCCACGGATCCCCGCCTCCAGCGGGGGCAAATGGCCGAGGAGACTCCGCACCATCTGCTGCCGGGCGGCAGTTGCTTCGCGCAGCCATCTTCCGGCGGTGCGCAGCCGTTCCAATTCCTGATCGCGGATTGCCGCGAGCGAACTTCGGGCCTCGCGCAGAAACGTTTGGGCATACTCTCCGCGTGGAACAGGCGCGGGACGCAGGTTCGGCTCAAAGAGCAGCCCCTTGGTCCGGGCATAGCGCGCCCGGTCTTGATCGAGGAAGATGCTCAAATAGACGGCGAGTTGCTTTCCCTGGCGACGGCAAGCCCCGAGTAACTCGGCCGTGTAAGCCCATTGCGCTATCGCGATCGCTGGAGCCGCCGCTGGCAGCAGTGGTTCGCCCGCCGCCGAGCGCATCAGGCAACTGTCCACCGGAATATCGACCGGAATCTTGCGGAAATTTGGACCGGCGTCCTTGCGCATGAGAGGATGATCGGCCGACGCGAAAGCGATCAGCAGAGCGTTACTGCCTCGAAGCTTTTCAATGGCGCTGGCCAGCATCCCGTTCAGTCCATAATCGCTAACGAGGATGACGTCGTTGCGCCTGAGGGGCGGCAGCGGGTTTTGGAGCGACAACGACTTGGCTCCGCACAGGCCGCCCGCGCGACTCAACAGCTCTGCGACCATGCCTGGTTCTCCCGCGAGGTAAATATTTCCTCCGCCAATCAGCCGGCTGGCGCTCTCGTCGGCAATGTCCGCAAATTGATCGACGCGAGATTCCAGCGAGCGAACGACTTTAAGCTGCGCGTCGAGGTAGCGGCCTGCAGCTCCCGCGCCCAACGTCACGGAAGGGAGCAGGGCCAGTCCGATTGCGAGGAGTAGACCCTTCGCCATGGCGCCGCGAATAATCCAAAATAACGGGAGGCGAGGCCGGCTGAAATTTCCTGCGACGAGGGCCGGCACTTTGGGTGTTTGTCTAGAGCGACGTGTCATAGTGGCTGTGCGGCTAATGCCTGGGGCGGTGTTCCAATAACGGCTTATTCAATTGAAGTGATGCAGGAGACGAATGCCGATAATGACCGCTTCATGATTGATGGAGTGGAGGGAATGATCGTCATGTATAACTCGTGGGGAGAGGCACGCTACTTTACTTTGCCCAACTGGGTGAGGTAAGTGAAGAGATCGCGCAGGTCCTCCGGGCTCAGGTGGTCAAGCAGCCCGGCCGGCATGAGGGAGCCGATCATTTCCCGCTCGGCGATCGCGGAGAGGGCAAGGGTGTGCTCCTTGCCTTCCGGGTCGCGCAGGATGAGTTCGGCGTCGTTGCCCGCGGCGATGATGCCGATCTTCACGTCGCCGCTTTTCGTAGTGATGCGAAACGCCTCATAGCCCTCGGTGAGCTCCCGTTGCGGCTCGACCACCATGCCGATCAACGTTTCCAGAGGTTGGGCGCTCCCGATCGAATCCAACCGCGGGCCAACCGTGCCGCCTTCCTCCCCAACCTTGTGGCAGGCCATACAGGCCAGTTCGGGCCGGCGGAAAACCTGCGCTCCCCTGACAGGATCGCCGCGCGCGAGCACTTCCGCCGCCACGCTCCCCTGCACGAAGGGCGAGGCGCGCAGCCGGCCGTGCACGGGCACGATGGGGTCGGACTTCTTCACGGCGACGGCTCGGGCCGGCGGCGCCGGACGGGGACGATCCAGTTCCTGGATCCGGTCGCGCCACTCCGCAGTCCAGCCCGGCGCCCCGCGCGCGATCTCCGGCTCCCAGTGCGACTTGAGCACGGCAACGGCCGCACGCAGCGCGGTGTCGATGAA
Source organism: Opitutaceae bacterium (assembly GCA_046594805.1). GTDB lineage: Bacteria > Verrucomicrobiota > Verrucomicrobiia > Opitutales > Opitutaceae > ER46. The sequence goes on from JBKJRG010000284.1 coordinate 21,150, forward strand.
CGGATCCCTCGGCTGCGCGGCCACCGTCATCACAATCCGCAGCGACTCCATTTGCGGGATGTTGCCCGCGGCCACCACCGCCGCCAGCCGGACCCTGTCATCAGCATCCTGCGCCATGCGGCCGAGCACCGCGTACACGCCGAAATCAGCCGGCAGACGATCCGCCCAGCGCGCGAGCGTCGCCACCGCGTAAGCTCGCAGTTCGGGCCGGAGCGACGCCAGCGCCCGGCGCAGCAGCGGCACCTCGACGGACTCGTGCGCTTCGAAAACCCCGAGAGCCTGCAGCAGCGCGAAGTCCAGATCCGCCGCCTTTGCATCCAGATTCTGGTACCAACGCCGCAGCGCAACAGTCATCACGGCCGGGTCCTTGCCGAAGAGCAACCGCTTGGCCTGCTCGCGCGGCCAGACATCGGCGGCGCGCAGCTGCTCGAAGAGCTCGGGCAGCGTAGCCCTGGCTAGCTGCGGCGGCCGGAGCAGCGGGCGGCCCTTCGCCGTGATGCGCCAGATCCGGCCGTGGGACTTG
>JBKJRG010000309.1:0-4709 GCA_046594805.1 Opitutaceae bacterium
CTGGTGATGTTTTTCGCGCTGGGCCGGGTGCCACTCGCGAATCCCGACGAAGGGCGTTACGCGCAAATCCCGCGCGAGATGCTCGCGCAGGGCGATTGGGTCACCCCCCGGCTCAACGGCACCCCTTATTTTGAAAAACCGCCGCTGGTCTATTGGACGGTGGGCGCCGCCCAATCCCTTTTCGGTCCGGCGGAATGGGCGGTGCGGCTTACCCCGGCACTGTTCGGTTTGGGCGGCGTGTTGCTCACCTATGGAGCGGCGCGGCGCATGTACGGACGCGCGGCCGGACTGGCGTCAGCGGTGGTGCTGGGGACGTCCCTGCTGTATTTCGTGCTGTCCCGGATTCTGCTGCTGGACATGGCGATGTCGGTGCTGATGAGCGCGACCCTTTTCTGCTTCATCCTCGGGGTGCGCGAATCCCCCGTCGGTTTGACGCGCCGCTGGTTGTTCTACGGGCTGTACGCGAGCGCCGCATTGGCGACGCTGACGAAGGGGCTGATTGGTTTTCTCGTGACGGGCGCGGTGATGTTTCTGTGGCTGCTGATTTTCAACCAATGGAAACGGCTGCGCCCGCTCTACCTGCCGACCGGGGTGCTCCTGTTCCTGTTCATTGCGGTGCCCTGGCACGTCCTCGCCGCACAGCGCAACCCGGAATGGGCGCGATTTTATTTTGTGCATGAGCATTGGGAGCGCTTCACGACCACAGCCCATAATCGTAACGAACCGTTCTGGTATTTCATCCCGGTCGTATTGCTGGGCCTGTTTCCCTGGACCGGATTTCTGGCTAGCGCGGCCCGCGAGGCGCTCGCGGGTGGCCCGTCCGGCGGGCTCAGGGCATGCTGGGCGCGACGACGCGAGAACGCGGACGCGTGGTTCTTCGTCACGTGGATTGGTTTTGTCTTTTTGTTTTTCTCGAAGTCGCAGTCGAAGCTCATCCCCTATATTCTTCCCGTCTTTCCGGCGTTGGCGGTGTTGATTGGGCCGTGGCTGGCCCGCGGTTGGGCGGAAGAGGGCGCGCGGCGATTGCGGGCGGGCCTGGGCGTTTTTTCGTTTATCTGCGGGATGCTCGGCGTGGCCGCGCTCGTGATGGTGTTGAAGTCCGGCGCGATGAAGGATCCGGTGCAGGCCGCGGAGCTGCGGCCGTTTGTCTTCGCGTTGGCGGCGATATTTCTGGTCGGGGGAATCGCTGCGCCTTGGGCCGCGCGCATGCGTGGGGTCATGGCCGGGCTCGGCACGTTGCTGGGGACCACGCTCGGATTTTTCCTCGTGATCGTCCTCGCGGCCCCGGGCTTTCAGCGCGCGGGCACCAAGGATCTGGCCGCGATCGTCAACGCGCGAATCAAGCCCCCGGATCGGGTGTACCATTATTGGGCGTTCTTCCACGACTTCGTCTATTACACGCAGCGCCCGGTGGGGCTGGTGAGTTACATCGACGAATTGGAAGTCCAGTTCATCCCGGCGGCGGAGCGCGCGGCGCGTTTCATCGACGATGAGGCGTTGCAACGCCAGTGGGTGGAGCCGACCCGGGTCTGGGTCGTGGTGCGCAAGCGCGATGCCGACAACTTCCGCGCGCGCGTCACGGCGTCTTATCATTTGATTGGCGAGAGCAGCGGGCACTATCTTGTCAGCAACCAGCCCTGAAATGTCCGCGCCCGCCCGAATGCCGTCCGCTCCCGCCCCGCCCAGCCCGGCGCTGGCATATTTGCCACTGACCCGCCCCACGATCGACGAGGAAACCATTGCGGGCGTCGCGGAGGTGTTGCGCTCCGGCTGGATCACCTCCGGGCCGAAGGTGAAGGAACTCGAGGCGAAGCTTTCCGCGCATTGCGGGGGCCGGCCCGTGCGCGTGTTCAATTCCGGCACCGGCACGATGGAAATCGCGCTCCGGCTGGCCGGCGTCGGTCCCGGGCACGAAGTGATCACGACGCCGCTTTCCTGGGTGGCGACCAGCAACGTGATTCTCACCGTGGGCGCGCGCCCGGTGTTCGTCGAAATCGATCCGGTCACGCGCAACATCGATCTGGATCGCATCGCGGCGGCGATCACGCCGGCGACGCGCGCGATCCTGCCGGTGGACCTGGCGGGGCTGCCGGTCGATCGCGACCGGTTGTACGCGCTCGCGCAGCGCCACGGCCTGCGGGTGGTCGAGGATGCCGCGCAATCCTTTGGGAGCACCTGGCGCGGCCGGCCCATCGGGGCCTTGGGCGACCTCGTCTCGTTCAGTTTTCACCCGAACAAGAACATCACCACGATTGAGGGGGGCGCGCTCGTGCTGAACGACGAGCGCGAGGCCCGGCTCGCGGAGCAGTACCGCCTGCAGGGCGTGGTACGCACCGGTTTCGACGGGATGGAAGTCGAGTTGGTCGGAGGAAAATTCAATCTCACGGACGTCGCCGCCCGCGTCGGGCTCGGGCAGCTGCCGCGGCTCGATGAGTTCAATGCCAGGCGGCGCGAGCTGGCCCGCGCCTATTTCGAGCAGTTCGACGCGCCCGCGGTCAGCGCGCTCGGGCTGCAATTGCCGCCGCGCGATTTCGCGCAAACCAACTGGCACATGTTTCAGGTCGTCCTGCCGGAAGAGCGGCTGAACGTCCCGCGGGCGGGGATTATGGCGGAGCTGCACGAGGCCGGGATCGGCTCGGGCGTGCATTACCCGGCGATTCACCTGTTCGCGGTTTACCGAAAATTGGGCTGGAAGCCGGGCGATTTCCCGGTGGCGGAGCGGACCTGCCGAAACATCCTCACGCTGCCCCTCTTCCCGGCCATGACGCGGGAGGATGTTACGCGCGTGGTGAAAACGCTCGCGACGATTCTGCGGGGTGCCGCCAAATAAGAAATTCAAACCAAAACAGGAAACAAGAAACCCAATATCCCTGCTCCTTTCCTCTTTCTTCTTTCTGCCGTTTCTTATTTTCCCTTGCCTGATCTCCGCCCGCCGTGTCCCCCGTCCAAATCTCCGTCGTCATCCCCGTCTACAACGAGGAGCTGAACCTGCCCACGCTGTTCCAGCGGCTTTACCCGGTGCTGGATGCGCTGGGCCGAAGCTACGAGATTCTCTTCACGAATGATGGCAGCGCAGATCGCTCGCTGGTGCTGCTCCGGGCGCAGCATGCGGCGCGACCGGACGTGACGCGGGTGATCGATTTCAACGCGAATTACGGCCAGCACATGGCCATCATGGCGGCGTTCGAGCGCGTGCGCGGTGAAACCGTCGTCACCCTCGATGCGGATCTGCAGAATCCGCCGGAGGAGATTCCGAAATTGCTCGAGAAAATCGACGCGGGGCACGACTACGTGGGCGGTTACCGGCTCGACCGGCAGGACTCCTTTTTCCGCACCGCGGCCTCGAAGGTGATCAACCGGGTGCGGGAAAAGACGACGAACATCGAGATGACCGACCAGGGCTGCATGCTCCGCGCCTACCGCCGGCCGATCATCGAGGCGATTGTCGGGAGCGGGGCGATCAACACCTTCATCCCGGCCCTCGCCTACAGTTTCTCGGGGCGCCCGGCCGAGGTCGGCGTGAAGCACGAGGAGCGGCACGCCGGCGCCTCGAACTACTCGTTTTATAAACTCATCCGGTTGAACTTCGACCTGATCACCGGGTTCTCGCTCGCGCCGCTGCAGTACTTCACGATGTTCGCGCTGGCCTGTTCTGGCGGCAGCCTGCTGCTCGTGCTGATTATCGCCTATCGGCGAATCTTCCTGGGCGCCGAGGCGGAGGGACTGTTCACCCTCTTCGGTATCCTGTTTTTCCTGATCAGCGTCGCGATGGTGGGCATCGGGCTCATCGGGGAATACGTCGGCCGCACCTACCAGGTGGTCCGCGCGCGTCAGCGTTACCATGTGCGCGAGATGTTGGACCTCAGTGGCGGAAGCGGGAAATAACCGGGAGGCGCCGGAGGCTCGCGCCGGAATGCGGCGTGAAATCGCACCCGCGGACCACGGTCTTTCGTTTTGGCCGCGTAAATGTAGGCCAGCTTGCTTGCGAGCGCGGTTTGGCGCGCGCAAGCGCGCTGACCTACGGTAAAAGTGTTTGAACAGCCAAAACGAAAGACCATGACCCGCGGACGCAGCCGGGGGTTTCAGCGCTCGCCTTCGCCGTTCGGTTCGATCCAATTGGCGCAGCACATGAGTCGATCTGCGCATTCATGCGAACAACGATCTGCCGGGTGGCCAGGCAGCGCCGTTTTCCCGCGGCGGGCAGGATGAAAAAAGTTCTCATCGTTTCGCCCCATTTCCCCCCGATCAACGCGCCCGACATGCAGCGCGTGCGACTGGCGCTGCCCTATTTGCGGGGCCAGGGCTGGGAGCCGACCGTGCTGGCGGTGGATCCGGAGTCGGTGGAGGGGGGGGTGCGGGATCCGCGGTTGGAGCAAACCTACCCGTCGGACATCCGCGTGGTGCGCGTTCGGGGAATTTCGCCGCGGATGACGCGCTGGGCCGGGTTTGGCAGCCTATGGTGGCGTTGCGGACGCGCGGTGGCGCGAGCCGGGGAACGATTGTTGCAGGCCGAGGAATTCGATCTCGTTTTTTTCAGCACCACGCAATTCAGCGCGTTCCAGCTTGGCCCGCGCTGGCGGCAGAAATTCGGGGTGCCCTTTGTGCTGGATTACCAGGATCCCTGGGTGAACGACTACTACGATCGCACGGGCACGCGGCCGCCGGGGGGGCGATGCAAATACGCGCTCGGGCAGCGGGCGGCCCGGCGG